>NZ_JBBKBU010000005.1:0-75274 GCF_037892835.1 Peptoniphilus sp. HCN-40583 | reverse complement strand
AAACCGCAGATTTCTCTGCGGTTTTTCTTATGCTAATTCTTCTACGGGAAGAACGTTAACTACTTTTTTCTTTTTACCACGACGTTCAAAGGAAACGCGTCCATCGGCGGTGGCAAACAATGTATCGTCGCTGCCGATTCCTACGTTTAACCCGGGATGAATCTTCGTGCCTCTTTGACGTACGAGAATGTTGCCGGCTAATACGTGTTGACCGTCGCCTCTCTTTACGCCGAGACGTTTCGATTCGGAGTCGCGACCGTTTTTAGAACTACCCATTCCCTTCTTCGAAGAGAAGAGTTCAAGTGTAAACAGAATCATCTAAACCTCCTGAGTCTCTATTTTAATGTAATTTTCGTATGCACTTTCAATGGCCTTTAAGCCTACGACCATGGAACGAAACAAAAGCTCCGTTTCATGGGACACAATCTCCTCCGGCAGTCGAATGCTCACATAAGCTTCCGACTGTTCGAAGGCCATGGTGTCTTCGTCGATAGAAAGCAAATCTACCATGGACAAAACACAGGTCAAGGTGAGGGCGCTGACGCCGTGACAGACGATTTCGCCTACCTCGTCTCCCTCGCCCGCATGATTGTTCGCCGAAAATCCGAGGATTTTTCCGCGGCGGACAAATAAAGTGACCGTTGTCATTACGCCAAGGATCCGATTTCTACCAGTGTATACGGTTGACGATGGCCACGCTTAATGCGTTCGTTTTTCTTCGCTTTGAATTTATAAACAATAACCTTTTTGTCTTTGGCTTGTTTTAAAACTTTCGCTTCGACTTTGGCATCGGCGACGTAGGGCTTGCCTACATTCACACTGCCGTCTTTAGCGACGAGAAGCACCTTGTCAAAAATGACGGCATCTCCTTCGTTGGCATCGAGCTTTTCAACTTTCACTAAGTCGCCTTCGTGAACGGTGTATTGCTTTCCGCCGGTTTCAATAACTGCGTACATTGTAGCACCTCCTCTTTACAAGACTCGCCCCGATAGGTGCTATGCTTTTAACCTATAGGGTGCGGTTACATCACAGTATATTACCACATCCAGCCTCGAATTACAATTCTTTCTCTTGTTTTAATTTATTTTTTACGGCTTCTCTGTGTCTTTTTTCCGCCGCCTGAAGCTGTTGCTCAAAGGGCAACTCTTTTCGTTCCCGTGCGATTTCGAAAAGGCCCATGGCGCTGAAGCCGTAGATCGTGGTAATCATGGGCCCTTCCGACAGGGCCTCTTTCATGAAAGCCGTAAGGTCTGCCATTTGCGCCTCGCTCATGCCGTGAACGAAATCCACGACGATCATGCCGCTTAAATTTCTGAGATGAATCTGCTTGGCGATTTCCTTTGCCGCTTCTCTGTTCACTTCCATGCGCATGGCGTCGAAAGAGCCTTTCTTTTTCACCGCCGCCATGTTCACATCCGCCACATAGGCGCCTTCCGTGGCATCCATGACCACATTGCCGCCGGATGGGAGGGGCAGGGTCTTTTGGAAAATAGCGTTCCACTGGCTGCGCCATTTGGCCGTGGAGCGAATGCTGAAGGACGGATCCACGACGCAGTTTAAGTATTTGGGCAAGCGGGCAATGAGCTTCTTGTCGTTGACCACCATGGGAAGGTCTCTGTAGCGATTGAGCACATCCATGCCTCGGTCCTGAGTTAACAAGAGTTGGCTCTTCGGAAGAAAATTCACGGAGGCCTCGATTTTTTCCATTAATTCACGCAGGTGTTCGTACTCTGCGGCCATGTGGCCCGGCTGACAGGCGGCGGCTTCCGTGCGAATAATCATCCCCGCCGAAGCCTTTAGACCATTGGCCCAACCCGTGAGGCGCTTTCTTATCTCCACATCGTCGATGCGCTTCGAGATGCGAATCCCCGAGGATTTCGGCAAGAGGACGATGTTTTCGCCCCGCAGGCTGTAATCCATGGAAAGCACGGCCCGCTTTTGATCCAGAGGCGATTTCTTTACTTCCACGATAATGGAGTCGCCCCCTTTTATTTTGTCCCGATAAGCTTTGGGATAGACGTTTTTCATGGGCAAATACCCGGTGCCGTCGCCTCCGAAATCCACAAAGGCGCAGTCCATGGCGGGCAAGACGTTTTTCACGTAGCCTCTGTAAATATTTCCCACTTGGGAGGAATTGGACAGGAGATGAATCTCCCGTATGTCGCCGTCGGAAATCAGGCCCATGATTTTCGGCTCTTCCCCGTCGGCAAACAAATAGCTACTAGAGCCGTACTTCATGATCGTCACCGTCCCAACTTTTGATTCGACGAATTTGAATGTAGTCAATGTCCACGCCCCGCGTTTCGAATAAGCCCATTAAAAAGCGGTCGGGCCGCAAATTTCCGTTGCCCCCTGCCCGCAAGACGGCGTAAAGGGCGGCGCCATCCGCTTCTTCTTCCCATGCCAGGGAAAAGATGCCGTCTTTAATGTCTTCTTCCACGACGATGCGCTTCTTGCCTTTTTTCTTTCGACGACGAACGAGGATCTCGTCTTTTTCCATGGCTTCATCGGCCATTTTTTTCAGTTCGTTGACGCTGCCGTAGTGGGCCGCGGGAAAGAAAAATCGGTACTCTGTCTTAGCGATGCGTTCAAACACCGACTTGGGATCGAAATCCGCTGTGGCTTCGATGATCTCCATGCCCTTGGGCAAGGCACCATTTAGTGCCGCTTTAATCTCTTCGGGATCGGCGCCGTCTTCCACTTCCATGTCCATTACTTCGAATTCGCTTTCCATGCCTACGCTCAAGGGCTGGGCGATGGAAAGCTTTTGATGGGGATTAAAGCCTTCGGACCAGAGAATGGGCACGCCGGCTCGTTGAATGGCCCGATTAAAAAGGCGGATCGTATCTAAATGGGAAATGAATTTTATCATGCCCGTCTTTTTAAATGCCATGCGCAGTTGCATGAAATTCACCCCACATTTCGCAATTGTCGATGCCGCAACCGTTGCATTTTTTGCGGCAATCCGGCGTGGTCATCGCCGCCTTGGATTTTTCGTACTCTCGCCACAAATAGGCCTTCTTCACGCCAATGTCGATAAAGTCCCAGGGAAGGATTTCGTCTTTCTCCCGCAGGCGATTGGCGTAAAAGTCGCCGTCGATGCCCACTTCCTCCATGGACTTGACCCACACGTCGTAGCGGAAAAATTCGCTCCAGCCGTCGAAGATCTGACCGTTTTCGTAGGCACGCAAGATGAGTTTGCCGATTCGCCGGTCGCCGCGGGCCAAAATCCCTTCCATGCGGGAAAGGTAGGGCTCGTGGTATTGGAATTTCACCTTCGGATCCCGCACCGCCCCTTTCACGGCGTGGATCTTTTCAAAAAATTCGTCGATGGTGTCCTGTCTTTCCCACTGAAAAGGCGTAAAGCCCTTGGGCACGAAACAGGAAGCGGAGGCGGTAACGCGGAAATTGCCCTGAATTTCTTCTTTGGGCCGATTGAAAAAGGCGTCTTTCACCTTATAGGCCAAGTGGGCAATACCTAAGACGTCCTCCATGGTCTCGCCCGGCAGGCCGATCATAAAGTAGAGTTTGATTCGGCTCCAACCTTCTTTAAAGACGGAATTCACCACCCGCATCAAATCCTCTTCCGTGACGTTTTTGTTAATCACATCCCGCATGCGCTGGCTTCCCGCCTCCGGAGCAAAGGTAAGCCCGCTTTTTCGCACTTTCTCGATCTCCTTGAGCACATCGACGATGAAGCTATCCAAGCGCAGAGAGGGCAGGCTGATCCCCACGTTTTTCTCCTCGTAGGTGCGACTCAAATCCTGCACCAGAGGCATGAGGCTGGTGTAATCGCAGGAAGAGAGGGAGGTGAGGGAGATCTCGTCGTAGCCCGTGTTTTTTAAGATGGACTCGGCCATGTCCGTTAAGGTATCGACGCTTCGCTCGCGAATGGGGCGATACATCATCCCCGCCTGGCAAAAGCGACAGCCCTGGGTGCAGCCTCGGAACAATTCGATGACGGCACGGTCGTGGACTGTCTCCAAAAAAGGCACGATTTGCCGATCCAATTGGAAGGTGGCGTTCATGTCGTGGAGTCGCACCCGCTTAATGACGGGCTTCGCTTCGTCCACCATGGGCGTGTGGCTTTTTATTGTGCCGTCTTCGTTGTAGGCCACTTCGTAGAGGGAGGGGACGTAGACCCCTTCCATGGCGGCCAGGGAACGAAGAATTTCTTTTCTGGAACGACCTGCGGCGCGGCCCTCTTTGATCTTGTCCATGACCTGTATGTTTAAATGCTCCCCTTCGCCGATTAAAAAGCAGTCCATAAAATCCGCCAAAGGCTCCGGCGTTGTGGCGCAGGGTCCGCCGGCCATGACGAAGGGTTCGTCTTCTCTTCGCGCTTCTGTGAGCAAAGTAATGTTTCCCATGTCCAACATATAGAGAATGTTGGTGTAGCTCATTTCGTATTGCAGGGTAAAGCCCACCACGTCGAATTCCGACAGGGGCCTTTTCGTCTCCAAACTATAGAGGGGAATCCCTTCGTTTTGCATGGCTTCCGCCATGTCCGGCCAGGGCGCAAAGGCGCGCTCGCAGGCGTAGTCCGTTTCGTTCATGGCAAAATACAAAATCTGCATGCCCAAATGGCTCATGCCCACTTCGTACACGTCGGGAAAGCAGAAACAAAAGCTGAGCGCCGCCTCGTCTTTTACCACACTATTTAATTCGCCGCCAATGTAGCGGGCGGGCTTCTCCACTTTTTTTAAACATTTTTCCAGTCGTTGCGCGTCTATCATGGAAACCTCTTTCTAATCACCGTCTTTAGCGCCCTTTCAGAAAAGACCAAAAAGACTTCTTTTCTCCGCCACCGGCTGCTTTGCCTTGAAGGGAAAAAGACGGTGCTTGTACTTCGTTAAAAAACAGGGCGTCGTCGAGATGCAGGTTTTCGATGCCTTCCAGTGCTTCTCTGTCTCCGGGCTTTAGGCGATTCAACACCACGACCACCTTGGCGGGGCATTTGTTTTGCCGCAGGATAAATCGAATGCGGTCCAGGTTGCGAACCGAGCCCGGTTCATTGGTCACGACGCAATAGATGACATCGGCGGCCTTGGCCCAATTCACGAGGTCTTTTTCTCTGTAGCGGGACAGATCCACAAAGACATCGTCGTCGCCTAAGCCTTTAACTGCCTTAAAAAAAGCCTCGTCGTCGATTTCTTCCAGATCGTGAAAGATGTTTCCCTGAATGAAATCGTAGCCCTCTCCTTCGATCGCTACGTCGTGCAGGGGCTTTCCCTGAAGAAAGTCCATATAGTCTTCGATGGCATCGGTTGCTTCTTCTAAAAACAAATCCTGCACGCGGGTGCGGTTGGAAGCCTCAATTAAAAGGCCCTTCGCCTCTTTGGCGAAATCTCGGGCCATGGTGCTGGTGCCGCATCCGCCCACCGTTGAAATAATGACAGTAATCATGCTTACTCCGTTTCCAATCCCGTTTCCGTCGGGAGGGTTTCATCTTTGATTTCTTTGTAGAAGCCGAAATACTGAGCCAAAACCTGTTGCATAATGGGTCCGCAGTTGGCCCCGTTTCCCCCTTGGAACAAAACCACGGTCACGGCGATCTCGGGATCATCCGCCGGAGCGTAGCCCACTTGCCAGGCGAAAGCGTCGTAGCTTTCCTTGGTGTAGGGGTTCACGCCGGCCCGTTGGGCACTCCCGGTCTTCATGGCCACTTCCACGGGAAACTTTTCAAACAAGTTGGCATTGAGACCCGACAGGGCCACAAGCTTCATGCCCTCGCGAAGGTCTTTATAATACTCGGGCTTTAGACCCACTTGTTTCACTGCCTCTTTTTTGTGATCTTTCCCCGTCAATAAAGTCAGGGGATAAAGATTGCCGCCATTGGCCAGGGCCATGGCGTAGCGCGCCATTTCCACCGGCGTGTAGGCATTGGAGCCTTGCCCGATAACCACATTCATGGTATCCGCCATGGTCCATTTGGATTGATCGATGTAGGTGTATTTTAAGAGATCGGCTAAAGGCACTCGCTGGCCCTTGCCCTTCTTCTCTCCGTCCACATGTAAATCCTTTAAAAAGGTGTAGACCTCGTCGCGGGTCATGGGCGTCTTGTCGTCTAAACAATTCACCACGGCATTGACTGCCTTGTCTCTTTCCTTGTCGGAACGAATGTCCGCCATATAGACGGAGCGGTTTTCGTTTAGATGCCGACGCAGGAGGGCTTTTAATGTTTTTTTCTTCGACTCGGGATCGGGAATGGTACCTTTGCTTTCTCGCGGTATGGCAATTTCCAGCCCCGTGCGATTCCCTAAACCGTAGCGCTTGGCCATGGCGGCGATTTCATGGGGCTTCACTTGAATGCCTAAGTCCACATTGCGCCGTTGGTCTTTCCCGAGGCCCAATGAGTAAAAGTAATAGTTACAGGAATCCCTTAAAGCATAGGCCAAGGTTTCATTGCCGTGTACCTCGCGGCTCTGATTCCACAACCAGCAACCGAAGGTTCTGCCGCCGATGTCCACATAACCGCCGTCGGGAATTTCCATGTCGGGATCCAAGCCTTTTTCAAGGGCCACGGAAGCCGTAACCATTTTAAAAATACTCCCCGGCTGAATCGCCGATTGCATGGCGATATTATAAAGGGGGCGCGGCGCCAGTTGATTGTCCTCTTCCTTGGGCTTTAAGCTTTCCCAAGCCGAGGGATTGATCCCTTTGGCGAATAGATTGGGGTCGTAGGAAGGATAATTGGCCAGGGCCAACACCTCGCCTGTGTGCACATCGGCCACGACCACGGCGCCGGATGCGGCATTTTTAAAGGCCGTGCCCTTTTCGCGGCTGGTCAGGTAGGGATAGGTGCCCCAAGGCGAGACGTAGGGCGTGGCGGTGCGAATTTGTTGAAGCACCGTGGCCAAACTTTCCTCCGCCTTCTTTTGCAACTCGATGTCGATGCTCAGACGCACGTCGCCTCCCGGCTCAGGCTTCACTTCCCGAATCACGCCGGTGGTGTTGCCCGAGGAATCCACGGAGACGGTTTTTCTGCCGTCGGTGCCCTTGAGCCGATCTTCGAAGACCTGTTCCATGCCGGTCTTTCCGATAAGGTCGTTGCGGTTGTAGCCTCGCTTTTTAATGTACTTGTCGATTTCCTTGTCTTGGGCAATGTTTCCGATATAGCCCAGCACATGGGCGCCTAAATTCCCCTCGGGGTAGTAGCGAATGGGCTCCACGGAAATATGAATCCCCGAACGATTGGAGAGTTTCTCTTCGATTTTCGCCACGGTTTCGTCTTGAATTTCGTAGGCGTAGTTAATGGGCATGTAGGCGTAGCTGCCCTGACTGCCGATGGCGTCGTAGACATTTAAAATGCCGAAGACTTCGTAGGGACTCAGGTGCTTGTCGATATCGAAGCGGTCCCTGCGGGCTTCGAAAATTTCTTTTGACGAAGCGGCACCCTTTAAGCCCGCCCCCTTTGCCATGTCGATGGCATTATTCAATTGAGTGTAGTTTGGCTTTTCTCCGCTGACGGAAATCCCCGTGGCCATGCCTTCGTCGATTAAGTAGCTTTGCACCGCCTCGGCCATGCCGTCGACGGCGGCGAACTCTTTTCTGTATTTCTTTGCCGTGATGAGTTTCACCAATTGTGCGTTAGCCAAATTGCCCTTTTTATCCACCACCACGGTCTTATCGTTTTGTTTCTTCAGTTCCAGATCCGCGCCTTTTTTCACGGAAAAATCCACACTGTTTTTTAATACCTTCTCATCGGAGAGGAGGAATTTTTCCGGATTGCGCTCCTTTAAAACGGCGATTAAATCTTCCGCCGCAGTCGAGGACCAGCTGACCTCGGGGGAAATGTCCATGAGCCGCACTTTCGCCTGAATGTAGCCGTCGTAGTATTCGTTGCCGTAGCTTCTCAGTCCAACGGAAGGCACGTCGTTTTTCACGATATCGTAGGCCAGTTTGCGGCCGATGGGATGAGCCAGTACCTCTTCCACATACATGGGGTGGTCCAGTAAAAAAGCAATTAAATCCTCGTCGGCACTGGTGGTTTGGGCAAATCCGTAGCGTTCCTTAAAGCGGGCGGCCTTTTGCGGATCCGAATACGCCACCCGAGCGCCTACGCGAACCATGCCCCCCTCTTGAAACACCCGTTGGCGAAGCAATTGGTTTAATACGGAATAGCCGTAATGGCTGCGGTAGGGCTTTTTCAGGCGACTGCCGAGAAACGCGGCGAGCTTTTCCTTGTCCATCAAGGCATTCAGGACCAACGATTTCGGCGCATCGCCGCTTTTGTAGTCGTTTAAATCGCGATAGACCAAGCTATTTAAAAGAATGGGATTGGCCTTCATATAGCCTGCCCCGTCTTCTTCCAAGTAGCGACTCAAAAGCAGGTAGGCATTGTTTTTATCTTCCCGCGAGAAGCGCTCCAGCTCGTCTTTTCGAATTTGCACGGCAAAAACGGGGCGGTTTCCCGCCAAAACGACGCCGTTTCGATCGCGAATCTTTCCCCGCTGCGCCGTAATGGCAATGTCTTTTACCCGCCGCTCGTCGGCGAGCTTGCGGTATTTGTGGCCTTGAATCAAGGTAATATGAAAGAGTTGCAGCAAAAGAAAGACAAAAAGAACGGCCATGACCGTAGTAAAGATCTTGTAGCGATCCCACGCCTTTGCTTTTTCCCAAAAATTATGCATCGCTATCCCTTCCGAGCACTCTGTAATCCGTAACTTCCTTTAAAAAATAATGGCTCATGACCGCGCCGTAGATTCCCGTGGATAGGGGCACGGTGAAAAAGGTGTAGGAATCCACCATGCTCACCTCCCAGCCGAAAATCATCAGCAAAATGAAAAAGACCAATTCCGCCACAGCCGCCGTCACGGCGACAACCACTCCGGTAGCCACAGGCGCCGGATGGGGAATAAGGTGATCCCATCCGTAGGCCGCGGCAAAAAACATGCCGTGGAGCAGCACATAGGGCCCGATGGCCGCCGCTACTGCCCCGTCCATGATAAGGGCGGATACAAAAGCGAAGGCCAATGCCCACTTTTTGTTAAAGCGGAAAAGGATAAATAGAGCGGCTGCCGGCAAATAGCCCCGCAGAATCGACGGCAAACTTTGAAATAGAGGCGACATGTAAATAAATGGCGTGAGAAAAAGAAGCGCGTCGCTTACTCGTTTCATTTCCCACCTGCCAATACAAAAACCCGGTAGATGTTGTGGAAATTAATGCCACTGTCCACCTTAATGTTTTTCACCATTTTGTCTTCGTCGGTGCTCACTTCGCTAACGGTGCCGATGTACATATCCGGCTCGTAGCCGTCGCCGATGCCCGTGGTAAAGAGGGTATCTCCCACCACGATGTCCGCATACAGATCAAAGGCATAGCCCTCCAAGCGTCGGTTTACCCCGCGGAGCACGCCGCCGTCGGAGGTGCGGATGCTTCTAAAACTAATGGCGTTTTCTTCGTCGATGATGCTCCGCACCTGAGCGGAAAAAGGCGTCACCTTGGCGACATAGCCGATAACCCCTTCCGCCGACGCGTCGTCGCCCTTGGTCATGGGGGCGATGACCGTATCGCCTACATGAATGCCCGCCTTGGAGCCTTTGTTAATGGTAAAGCGGTGGAAATACATCCCTGAAGACTTCGCCGTTACCCGCGCATCCACGGCGCCGAGCTTTCGGTTGTTTCGAATGGCGTAGGCGTTAGACAAAAAGGTGGAGCGATTAACAATGTCTTCCAAGTTTTTATTTTCTCTTTTCAGTTGGATCAGCTCTTTTTTCATGCGCTTATTTTCGGCACTTAAGGAGGTAACGTGAATCAGGCTTCTCGCCCCTTCTCCCACGTAGTTCAGACCCGTGCCCAAGGTGTCGGCGACGGGGCTTGCGGCGGTAGACACGGCGAAATCCAAATTGCGCAGAAGGTCGGTGCCGTAAGGGGTAAATCCGAAAAACAAAAATAATAGGACGAGGGCCCCGCGCTTAATCCAATTTTTCTTTAATTCTACTAAGGGCTTCATAGCCTATAACGCTCCATCTTCTAAAAAACTGTAAAAACTGTGATCGCCGACGATAATGTGGTCCACGACGGGTATGCCTAATAGCTCGCCCGCCCGCTTCAAGCGCTCGGTGAGGCTTCTGTCTTCCGAAGAAGGCCTCGGATTGCCCGCCGGATGATTATGTACCAAGGCAATGGAATGGCATTTCTTGCCGATGGCCCCTTGAAAGACATCCCGCGGGTGTACCACGGTGCAGTCCAAGGTGCCTCTGGAGATGCACTCCACAAATTGCAGCTCCTTCTTCACGTTCAGGCCGATGACGCGAAACTCTTCGTGCTGAAGGCCCATTAAATCCGGGGAAACGAAATCCGCAATGGCTTTCGGCGTGTTTAGGGGCACGGCTTGGCCCATGGGCCGACGCATTCTCCGCGCCATTTCCACCATGCCCACGAGGCGGGCGGCTTTGCTCTTTCCGATGCCTTTGACGGAGAGAAAATCGTCGTAGGTGCCGGTGAAAAGAGAGCTCAGGCCCTGACGAGCCGGAGACTTGCTTTCCAAGCTGTCGATAATGTCCTGCGCCACCTCGATGGCGGTTCTTCCCATGGTGCCGGTGCGCAAAAAAAGAGCCAAAAGTTCGCTGTCGGAGAGGGCTTCGGCGCCGTAAGTCATGAGCTTTTCCTCAGGCAGCGTGGCGTGGTCGTAGTCCAAAAGCTTTTTCTTTTCCCCATTACCGCTCATGGCCCACTCCTTTCAATTGCTTTTCAATGGACGCTACGTGCATGCCGATGACCGTGTCCAAGGCTCCTTCTACCGTGATCTTAAATTCGTCGATGTCCTGCACGCCATAGGCCCCCGCCTTGTCCATGTAGGTGTTTTTATCCAAATAGGCCTTCATTTGCGCCTCGGTAAAATCTTCAAAGTGCACGAAAGACTGATCGTAGTCCACGTATTTCTCGTCACCTAAAATGGCGTAGGCGCTGATAACCCGGTGCGTCCGCCCCTTCATGGCCAAAAGCATTTTCTCAGCTTCTGCACGGTCTTTCGGCTTACCTAAGATGGTATCGTCTAATACCACCACCGTATCCACGGCGACGACCACATCCTCCGGCCGCTTTTCTTTCACGCTCATGGCCTTTTGAAGGGCCAATTGCATGGTGTAGATCTCCGCAGGCGACAAACGCAAATGCCTTTCATCGTAGTCGGGTTTTTCTATTTCGAAAGTAAAGCCTCCCTCCGCCAGCAGTTTTTTTCTGCGGGGAGATGAAGAAGCCAAAACTAGGCTCATAAACGCACTCCGATCTTTTGTAAATGGCGACTGACATAAATGGCCGCGAGGCCCACGAAATAGCCTGTAAATAATCCTAAAATCAAGAGGAGAGGCAGATAGGCTAACAGGCCCATGTTGTGGACCATGACAATGGCCGTGGTGATCTGTCCCACATTGTGGAAGAAAGATCCGATAAAACTGATGCCGATGAGTGTGGCGCTCTTGATGGTTTTTAAGGATAAAATCATGGCCAAAGACGAAAGCAGGGCACCGGTGCCGCTGTAGAAAAAGCTTGTCACATTGCCGGTGACGAGCATCAAAAGCACGCTTTTTAATATGGCCACGACGAAGCCTTCCTTGGGCCCGAAGACCACGATGGTGGTTAAAATCACCACATTGGAAAGGCCCAGGCGCGCCCCCGGCAGGGGCACGGGCAAGGGAATCATGGTTTCAATGAAACCGATAGCCACAGCCATGGCAACCATTAATCCTAAAAATACTTGTTTTCGACTATCCATGCTTACCTCAACAATAGATCCATAGTGGGCGTCTCGTCGCTTTTAATTTCCGCGATGATGCGGTGGGGAAGGCAGACAATCATCTCTCCCGGCCGCTTAATGGGCGCCATATTTAAACAAATGCCTTCGGGGCAGTCGGACTCCGTCATCCTCGCCCCATTTTCGTCGATGGTCAATTTATTCGTGCCACCGTGGGCATGGAAAATGTAGGTCTTTCCCTTGTGCGCGTCGTCCATGGGAATTTTCTTCACTTCTTTACCGTCGATCTGCACGCTCACATAGGCGTGGGCCGCTTCTTTTTTCGGAATCAACTGCGTCGCACCGAGGCCCAAGGCAACGACGAGAATAACGAAGGCGATAATCACATCGGTTTTATTCATGGCTCCCCCTTTTTCAACATTTAATTATATCATAGAACGACCGCCGAAAAAGAAGCACGGTGGGAGAAAAAAAAGGAAGCCTCGGATTCATTTTTCCGAGGCTTTTTTACATCATTCTCTTTGATCCCTGCTTACGATTAAAGTTTGTTTTCTACAATGTCGTCAATCTCTATATCGGGGGATGCCTTGATGGTTTTCCATGCGTCGCTTCGATTGCCGTACACTTCTTTTATTTTTATCGCACCACGGCTTTCCTCGTAATCCATGGGGAAGTTCGCCTTCAGGGTCTCCGCATCCATGTAGAGCTCACTCCCCTTTTCGATGGGCCTGTGCTTTGGCTGCATGTATTCGTATGTTCCCGGCGCATCGTAGTCGTCAAATTGATCGATAATAATATTTTTATCCACGTAGTAACCTTCATAGAGTTCGTATCCGGCACCGGGCCAGGCTAAAAAGAACCAGGCATTGGACGTTTCATCCTTCATGCAATAGGTGGTGGTGTCTTCAAAAAACAGCTGTCTATCTTCTTCACTAACATCTTCCAGTTTGTAATTTTCAACGAGTAGCCTGTTCATCTCCCCTACGGGATAGTAGGTCGTGCCGTCTTCTATCAGGACGTCGATGGATCCTGCCTTTTTTCCTTCGATTGTCACGGCGACTTTTCCTCGTTCTACCTTTTGCCCTTCCTTCTTTTCAACTATCACGAATTGGCGGCTCTTTTGATCGTAATCATAGGTCATTTCTCTTTCCTTGCGCACGCCGCCGGCTTCAGTCCTTTCTAAATAGGTTTCGTTGTTTACGAAATGATCGCCGACTTTGTCGAACAAGTCGATTCTCGAAGACAGATCCGGCTCGTAAACATCATTGTCTTTCACACCGTAGAGATAGCCGGTTCTCCCTGCCGTCCCTGTCTTATTTAGGTAGAGATAACCATCGTCCCCCGCCTCCAAAAGCTTGGGCTTGTAGACAAAGAAGTTTTCATCTAAGGCACGGACATTCCGGGCTTTTAAATTCTCGTCGATGTAGATGAGTTTTAAAGCACCGCCTTCTTCGGAAACACCATAGGCACAGAGCTTGCCGTTGTGGTCGTAGTCGTCGATCCACAAACATTTTTCACCCTCGTCGGTGGTGTAAATGGATAAATTGTCTTCCGCATATCGGCGAATAGTTTTTTCACCGTACCCTCCTTCATTCGCCTCACCCGTTTTAGGCGCACCACCGGTGTCGCGCGAGGCGATTTCGTCGAATCAAGGGGCGCGGCTTGGCGCTAACGCACCCGGTGAGCAAACAGGCAATCAAAAAAATGGACAAATAGCGTTTCATAAAAACCTCCTTGCTTAATTATTTCTATTATATCATTTATATAATTAAATCCGTCTGCTTCATCTTTTTGATCCATGAAATCCGCATAAAACGAATCCTATGTAAAAACAAAACCGAGGAAGCGAATGCTTCCTCGGTTTAATCCAACTGTAGGGGCCACCCTAAACGCCATCCTCTATTTTTTCGTTTAGTAAAGCTTTTTCCTTATCCCGTAGCTGATAAAAAAAGTAGCCACCATGGAAGAAAATTTCGCAAGATAGAAACTTGCCTGCTCAGAATATACAGTCTGTAAGAAAATATACATATAGTGAACAACCAGATCTGCGATTACCAAGCCGATAAGAAAAGTCCCAATATGGACAAACAGCCGATAGGTGGAGTGCTCCTTTTTGAAAGCATATTTCAAGCTCAGGATGTATTGAATAATGGAGCCGACCAGAACACCGATGGTATTCGCAATCCATACCTCCATATGACTTAAAGACAGAATTCTTACGATGGCGATGTCAACCGCACTAATAAAAACCGTGATTAAGCCATATACAATGATCTTATTGTATTTAATGAGTAATTTTTTAATCATTTCTCCCATAAATCTCTACTTCTTGGTCTTCATACATTGGCTTCAATTTGCTTCGATAGATCTTTTCGAACTCAGGATACTTATTGCCGTCTTTTAATAAAATAAACGTCTCTATGCCCCGATGCATCCAATAATCCAATTCCTCTTCCGGGTCGGTTGGCACAAAATCATAGTAATCCATGCCCATCCTGGCCCCATATCTTTTTAAGCCATTGATATAGCTTGGATCCGTTGTATTAACGCCTACCGGCTTCTCGCCTGCGTGGGTTTGCAGCGTCGACATAATCCTGTCCACTTTTTGATCGGTAACAAGGTAAGTGCTTTTGTTGGCGTCAAAAATAAAATAAGCTTGTCCGATAATTAAAAGTGTAATTAAAGCCTTCACTTTATTATTTGGAATTGCATCCAGAAAAACCCCTATAAATACCGCCATCACGGGAATCAGCAATATATAGTAATAGATGAACTGTATTATGCCGCATATGATGATCATTTGAAGAAAAGACGTGGCCGCCCATAGGATTAATTCCAGCTTGTGCTCTTTTTTTAAAAGCACACAAAAAACACCCACGAAGAAAAGAACTAAAAAGTAAATTCCGAAATAGTCTTTAAATACATCGTAGTGATGCATCCAATGGCCCTTTGAAAAAATCTGAAGCATTTCTTCAGAAAAAATGTGTTTGCCGGCCAATCCGCTTACAAAACGATGCCGGGCATGGGCGCCCATATAGACATAATACAAAGCCGACGGAACCAGTGAAAGAATGCCATACATATAAAAGTGAATTGATTTCAGCGCCTTCAGCCCATATTTTTTTAAGTAAAGGATGATGACCACAAGTCCGAAAAATCCGGCATGAGGCTTGCAATTAATGGCAAACGCCATCATAAGGGCCGATATGTATAGGTTTCTCTTCTTTGAATTTCTATAAAACAAAAGGAAGTTATACACCGCGCCGAGATAAAAAAACACCAATAGTGCCTCCGGCATAATGGCCCTCGAAGCAAAAGCATTTAGAGGCGCTAACAGATAAATGCCTGTCGTCACGAATGCAGGAAAACTCCCCATATAAAGCCTGGCAATAAGAAGGCAATACACTGCAGAAAGCAAAAAGAATGTGAGGGAGATGATTCTTAACGAAAAAACCAGGCCCAAACTTAGGTTTTTAGCCAGCAGTACGGCGAAAGAGGGTAAAATCTCTAATTCAAGCTGAACCGTATTGGGTCCGATTCCGTCGTAGTAAAACTCAGGAGCAAAAAGGTGTATCCCCTTCGTCATATAAATGGCAGCCACTGAATATGTATCTGATTGTCTCCAACGCTCAAATACCTCCCACGGGGGATTGTGAAGGCTTGGGTAAAGGAGGAGGATGTACACAGCGAACATTAACGCCATTGCTACACAACTAGACAGAATTGCCCGTTGGTTCCTACTACCTCTTATCGTCATTCTTTAGCTCCTTGCGAATCTTCAAAGCCGAAATGAAGCTATCCTTAATGGTTTGTTTAAAATTCATTTTGCTCTGTCCCTCCTTGTTATCATAGCGAAGGACAAAGCCCACTTCTCCTATTTCCGCCCCTACCTTATATAACTTATATAAGACTTCCATCATGCAAGCAAAGGATTTATTCTCGACGAGTTTACAGCCATATGTTTTTTTGGCCTTTTGCAAAATGTCGTATCTGTAAATTCTATAACCACAAGTATAGTCGCGAACCCCTTTGATATGAAGTACTATCTGATAATAAAACCTGGCGCCTAAAGATAAAAATTTCCTTATAGGATGTAACCCTAAGACATCTGCCCCTTCCCGGTATCTGGATGCGATCACCACGTCTTTTCCTTCTTCCATCTTATCCAACATGGAAAATATGTATTTGGGAAGTTGGGTATTGTCCCCATCCATGATGACGAGAATGTCCCCTTGCTTGTATTCTCTCAAAAAGTAGTCTATAAGGCTGTTAAGGCCTCCGCCTAAATTTTTATTTTCAGAATGGAAGATGGGTTTAATATTAGAATGAGCAGCTGCATACTCCTTCAGCACTTGTTTCGTATTATCTTTACTCTTATCGTCCAAAGGAATTAGTTGCAGATAAAAATTTCTGCTACTTAACTGCTCGGCCAAAGAAAGCCAAGAAGTCATGAGTTTTCCTATATTATCTTCTTCATTGTAACAAGGCAGCCCAACCACTAAATTTCTCATCACGATAGTCCTTATCCTTTTTTTAAATAAAATTCCATCAAATATTGTACCTTTAACGTTCTGAGCTTGTCAAGCAATCACGCTTCGCCCACGACCACCGGTACCTTCGTGCCATCGTGGAGCGTGCGTAAAATTTCTCCCTATCAAAAGATGTGCTGATTCTTTTATCTTGCATTGACCCATCTGCCGCTGCAATGGTTAGAACCTGCCGGCTTATGACACATAATAGCCGCTTCACGTTCCAAACCGACAAGGGAGTTACTAAGCCTATATAATAACGCCCCCGACGTGTTCGGGGGTTGTTTGTTTCATGCTAAAGCACATAAAAATAGTGCCGACGAATTCGCCGACACTATTTCTGATCTTCAAAAGACTTATTGCACTTTGCTGTTGTCGTCAGCGGCGACGACTTTTTCTTTTTCAGCTGCCTGTTGAGCGGCGGCTGCTTTCTTTGCTTCTGCAGCTTGCAATTTCTTTTGTTTTTCTTTTTCCTTCATCTTTTCGACGCGTTCAGGGTATTCTACGAAGATAGCACCGGTGGGGCACTTGGATGCGCAGATACCGCAGTTGATACACTTCGAATAGTCGATGGATGCCAAGTTGTCTTCGACGTGGATTGCGTCTTTCGGGCAATTCTTTTCGCAAAGACCGCAGGCGATACATCCGATGGAGCAGTTGGTGCGAACAACTTTGCCCGGATCGTGGGTCGAACATTTAACTTCGGTTTTTTGTTTGTAGGGCATGAGGCCGATAATGTTTTTCGGACAAATGTCGATACATTTCTTACAAGCGACACATTTTTCCTTGTCGACGGAAGCGATGCCGTTGATAACGTGGATGGCGTCGAATTCACAGACGCTCACACAGGTGCCGCCGCCTAAACAACCGGAAGCACAGCCTTTGGATCCGCGTGCATAGTCGCCGATCAAACGGCAGTCTACCAGACCGCTGTATTCGTATTTGTTCTTGGACTTTTCACAGTCCCCTTGGCACCGAACGACGGCAACTTCTTTTTCAACGTCGCCGGCCGCTTGGCCCATAATTTCGGCTACTTTTTCAGCTACTTCTTGTCCGCCGATGGCGCAGCCGTTGACCGGTGCGTCACCTGCTACGATGGCATCTGCCATACCGGCACAGCCCGGGAACCCGCAGGCCCCGCAGTTGGCGCCGGGAAGCGCATCAAGTACGTTTACGACGCGAGGGTCCATGTCTACGGCAAAGACCTTATCGGCAAATGCCAACACAGCACCGAGGAGAAGCCCTAACACGCCTAAAATAATGACCGCATAAATTACGTTTTGTGCATTCACGTGAATCGCCCCCTATACTAATCCTTGGAATCCCATAAAGGCGATGGCCATTAAACCGGCACTGATCAGCGCAATCGGGACACCTTGTAACGGTTTCGGAATCGGCATGATTTCCATACGTTCACGAAGGGCACTTAATAAGAGCAGTGCGAGGGTGAAACCGATGGATGCACCTAAACCGTTAATGATGGCTTCGAAAAGATTGAATTCACTTTGAATGTTCAATACGGTGACACCTAATACCATACAGTTGGTGGTAATCAGGGGTAAGAAGACGCCCATGGCAGAGTACAATGCGGGAGATGATTTTTTAATAAACATTTCTACAAATTGTACTAAGGACGCGATAACGAGAATGAACACGATGGTTTGTAAGTATTCCAAGCCGAAAACGTCTAAGACGAAATGTTGGAGTAACCAGGTAACTGCCGATGCGATGACGACGACGAAGGTAACGGCGACGCCCATGCCCGTAGCAGTTTCAGTTTTAGAGGATACACCTAAGAAGGGGCAGATCCCGAGGAACTTCGCGAAAATATAGTTGTTAACTAAAATGGTCGATATAAGAATCGTTAAAATCGTTGACATAGTCTACCTCCCTACGCTCTTTTAGCCATGATGCCGCGGTAGAGGGCAATCCACAGACCTAAGAGGATAAATGCACCGGCGGGGGAAGTGAAGATTCCGATACCGGGATAAGATTGAGGGAAGATTTGAATATCCATCAGCGTGCCGTGACCGAAGAGTTCTCTGACCACAGCCATAGCCAACATGGCTAAAAGATAGCCGATACCTGTCCCTAAACCATCGACGATAGACGGAACGACTTTGTTTTGATAAGCAAAACCTTCCGCTTCACCTAAGATACAGCAGTTAACGACGATCAAGGGCAAGAAGATACCCAATGCACTGTAGATCGCAGGGCTGTATGCGTGCAGTACCATTTCAACTAAGGTTACAAAGGCTGCAATGACGACGATAAACGCGGGAATCCGAACATTATTCGGAATGACGTTTCTTAACATACTGACAACGGCATTGGAGCAGATCAATACGAATGTAACTGCAACCCCCATGGCGATGGCGGAGGAAACGGCCGTACTAATGGCCAATACCGAACACAGGCCGATCATTTGCATAAAGATCGGATTGTTTTTGAAAATACTATTCGTAAAAACTTTTCCTAAACTCATAACTACCCCCTACTTTGCGCTAATTTCTTCGTAAGCGGGAAGAATGGCATTAATTCCCTTGAGTACGGCGGTAGATGAAATAGTGGCACCACTGATCATCGGAATTTCATCTTCGGCTTGCGGATTCTTATTCCCTTTGACTTCGCCATTCTTAAAGGACTTGCCTACGAATTGATCGAAGTAGGGTGCTTCGGTAATTTGCGTACCGATACCGGGTGTTTCGGCGTTTTGAATGTTTCTGAAACCGGCAATGGTTCCGTCATTTAAAAGACCGATGGCATTGGTCATGGAACCGCCATAACCCTTGCCCGTGTGGTTGATACCGTAGCCGACAATTTCGTCGCCTTTTTTCGCTACGAAAACATCTTGAATTTCTTTGTACTTTTCGATGAGGGCTGCTTTTTTCGCTTCATCCAAGGGTTCGAACTTATCGGCCTTATCGCCGTAAATTTCTTGGTAAGCTTGAACAGACTTCTCGAATTCAGCTTTTGCGATAACTTCAGAGGTAAAGCTGTTAACTACAGCTAACAGTCCTGCCGCAATTGCGGAAATAACCAATAGGACAAGACCTGTCTTTAAATAATTCTTCATTTACTTCGCCTCCCCGTAAGCTTCCGTTTTTGTCAAACGTTCGATCAAGGGGCTTGCTACGTTCATAAGAAGGATGGAGTAGGATACACCTTCGGCCATGTTGCCCTTCATACGAATGACGGCCGTTAAGATACCACAGCCGATGGCGAAAATGATTTTGCCTTTATCCCCTTGGGGCGTAGAACTGTAGTCCGTCGCCATAAAGAATGCGCCGAGGAACAAACCGCCGCCGAGAAGTTCGTAGGGAAGTAATTCCGTACCGATACCGAAAACCAAGAGGAAGACAGCCGTCGTTGCAATGTAAATAACGGGGATCTTCCAGTCGATGACTTTGCGGGCGAGTAAGTAGCAGGCACCGATTAACAAGAGAAGGGCGGAGGTTTCACCGATAACCCCGCCGATGTTACCGAGGAACATATCCTTTAACGGCGGAAGGGCATCTAAGTGTTGACCGGCCTTAATGATGGTAAGGGGCGTTGCTGCCGATGCTGCATCGGCGGTTTCAGCCACTTTTGCCATCGCGGGTGCGGTGTAGGTTGCCATTAATGCGGGCCAGGACAACATCGCCATGGCACGACCGGCCAATGCCGGGTTAACAAAGTTGCCGCCGATGCCGCCAAAGGCTTCTTTTACGATGACGATGGCGAAGATCGAGGCAATTGCGGGTACATACCAGGGTACGCCTGCAGGCATGTTCATGGCGAGCAGGAGCCCAGTTACGACGGCGGATAAGTCGCCGATTTGAGATTCTTTCTTCGTGATTTTTTGGAAGAGGAATTCACTGCCGACACAGCAGATTACACTGATCAGATAAATAATAAGTGCCTGCATTCCGAAGAAATACACACTGCCTACGACGGCCGGTGCCAATGCGATGATGACATCACGCATAATCTTGGTTACCGTGTCGTTGGAACGAATATGGGGCGCTAATTGTACGAAGCGTCCGTCTCCTTGTAAATTAGGAGATTGGGCTTTTACATTTTTTTCCATGACTACCTCCTATTATTTACGAGCATTGGCGCGCACTTCGCGTTTAGCGAGTTTCGTCGATTCGCTTAAATAGCGCTTTGCGGGACATACAAACGAGCAAATGCCACATTCCATGCATTGATCCGCATGGTATTCCTGACATTTGTCAATTCGATTTCTCAAAATCGATGCGTTAATACGCGTCGGGTTAATATTGGCCGGGCAGTGATCCACGCAGCGACCGCATTGGATGCAGGGCCCTTCTTCCATGTCATCGATTTCAACATCGGTGAAGGCCAAAATACCGGAGGTCGTCTTGGTTATGGGCGAAGTAAAGTCGAAAATGGACTTCCCTGTCATGGGGCCGCCGCAAATAAATTCGACGACATTATCTTTCACGCCGCAGTAATCCAAAATATCTTGTACCGGCGTACCGACACGAACCAAAAGGTTCTTCGGATGTTCGATACCGGAACCGGATACGGTCAGGATCCGTTCGATGGAAGGCATGCCTTTGGCGATTAAATCGTAGTAGGCTTTCGACGTTTGAACATTGGTCAAGAAGACGCCGACGTCGTTGGTGACGCCGTTTTGCGGAACAATACGACCGCAGATCGCTTCCGATTGACGCTTGGAATCCCCTTGGGGATACTTGGTCTGCATCGTAGCAACCTTTAAGGTCGGGTATTCGTTTTTAACCATTTCGTTGGCCTTTTCAATGGCGTCCGGTTTGTTTTGTTCGATGGCCAAATAGGCTTCATCGGTTTGATAAAGGTCTTGGAACAATTTTAAGGATGCAAATAATTCATCGGCTTGTTCCAACATGAGGCGGTGGTCACAAGTCAAGAACGGTTCACATTCAGCGCCGTTTAAAATAACGATGTCCAATACCGGGTCATCACTCTTCAATTTTGCGTGAAGCGGGAAGCCGGCACCACCCATACCGACGATCCCTGCGTTTTTAACCAAGGATACAATTTCGTCGATACTCATGTCTTTGTAATTTTCCACCGGTTTAACGGAAGGATCTAAATCATCCTTGCCGTCGTTTTCGATGACGACCATATCCGTGTACATACCGTTGGCAGCATAACCTTTTTCAATGGCGATAACTTCGCCCGATACACTGCTATGTACGGCCGCGGAAATAAACGCGTCGGAATTACCGACAATTTGCCCTCTCAGTACGTGGTCCCCTACGGCAACCGTAGGTTTACACGGCGCACCGATGTGTTGGCTCATAGGAATTCGAACCAACTTCGGTGAAGGCAGAACTTCAATAGCGACTCCTTCTGTCAGCTCTTTGTGTTCATCAAAGTGAACGCCGCCCACAGAAAAAGTGAGATTCGTCTTTGCCATTCTTTCACCCCTTGCATTCTAAGAAATGAATCGCCGGGCAAGCGTTTTGCCTGCAACTACAACGGACATACTTTTCAGTTTTCCGTCGCTCGGCTCTTCAGCTTTCATCTTTCCCTATCTTATCAAAATCGTTATAAAAAATCTAGTATTTGTCTAAAATGAACGTATAAAATACGGCAGTCATTTCCGAAAACGTGGAAAAGACAAGGGCCGAGGAATTTTTTATACAAAATAAAAATTTCGAAAGAGAAAAATTTATCGCGGATCCAACGCGGTAATGATTTCCCCTCTCATTACCGCGCTTCCTTCTTCTACCTTCCACTGAAGAATGCCGTCCATCGGTGCGCAAACAGGCAGTTGCATTTTCATGCTCTCGAGGACACAGAGAACGTCGCCTTTTTTGACTGCCGCTCCCGATTGAAAACAGCGCCGGAGCATTTTTCCCGGCAAGGGCGCCCGCACGATCATGCCAGTACCTCCCTTAATTTATATCTGAGTTCATCCGCGGTGAGAATCTCATCGATCAGCCCGTTTTTTTGAGCTGCCGCCGCAGAAAGATGCATGGCGCGGTAGCTCGCTAAATTTTCCTTGTCGAGATGCAAAATTTCCGCCGCAAGGTCCGCCCCCATCACGCCGATTTTTGCCTCATTCAAGGCGAAGTACGCGGAGGCGCCCATTTCCCTGCACCCCATGGCCATGTAGGCGCCGCCCAAAACATTGCCCACGGCGACGGTAATTTTTTTCTCATCGTGATTGAAGTAGGCCTCGATCATGGCGCTGCCTGCCCGCAACACGCCCTCGCCTTCTGATGCCGTTCCGGGCAAAAAGCCCGGCGTATCCGCCAAGCTGATCACCGGCAGGCGAAAGCGGCGACAAAGATTGTAGAAAGCCGCGGCTTTTAACGCCGCCTCTTTATCCAACACACCCGCCGCCACCTTGGGATTGTTGGCAAAGATGCCTACACGCATGCCGCCGATGCGTCCCAAAAGGGCCGTGGCATTTTGTGCCCATTGGGGCCACAAGTAAATGGCGCTCCCTTCATCGACAATGGCACGAATGATGCCCGCCATGTCTCCCGTCGCCGGGGCCTCGCCGCCTGAAGCCGAAGTCGCCTGCTTTTGTCTCAGAAAAGCCATGAGCGACCGACAGTCTTCCGCCATGCCTTCCTCCGAATCCGACAGAAGATGAATGCCGCCCCTTTCAGCCACAGCTTTCGCCCCGCCCATGGCCGCAAGATTCGTCTCTTCGTAAATAGCACGTGCCACGATTTTCGGGCCGGTGAGGCAAAAGGCCGATGCCCCTTCCACGGCCAGCACCACATCACAAAGGCCAGCCATGTAGGCCGCCGCACCGATTGAGGGCCCGTAAGACAAATACAGTCGCGGCGTGTCCAATGCTTTCAGTGCGCGAAAAACCGACCCGGCACCGGAAAGAGACAGTTGGCCGCCAACCATGTCGGCTCCTGCCGATTGAGATAGCAGGACCAAAGGGGCTCCCCCTTCCCCGGCCAAATGAATGGCACGCACCAGAGACGCGCCTTCGAAATAACCCAGGGCGCCGCCTTTTTTCGCCGGGTCAAAAGCCGCCAACACCACGGGCTTCTCCGCAATTTTCGCTGAAGTCACCACAACGGCCGATTGGTTTTTCTCTATGTAGTGAATGCTTCCTTCATCGGCAAGGGCTTCGATTCGACGATAAACTTCTTTCATGAGACCACCTCCTTCATTTATTATACGCAAAAAGCCGCACGATAAACGTACGGCTTTAAATGGTGCGGGAAAAGGGACTTGAACCCCCACGTGCATACACACACATGATCCTGAATCATGCCTGTCTGCCAATTCCAGCATTCCCGCTCACGATAATATATTATAACACGGCAAAATAAAAATGTAAACTCACAGTTTACGCTTTTATAAAAAAAGAACCGTCGACAGCATGCCGTCGACGGCCTTTCATTGCATGGTGCGGAGAAAGGGACTTGAACCCTCACGTGATGACTCACACATGCCCCTCAAACATGCCTGTCTGCCGATTCCAGCATCTCCGCTCATCACAGGAATAAATTATAACATAGGGGTTTTGCTTTGTAAATCACTTTTTACGTTTTTCGTACTTTCTTTTACCTGCAGGAAAAGATGCCTCGCCGCAAGGGCGAGGGCTATTTTTTCTCCGCAGCTTGTTTCTCTTCTCTGCCTCCTAAGGTCACATCGTCGATGCCTTTAAAGACGTTAAAAGCGTTGGGTCTTAGGCGTCCTTTCACCCGCGGCCCGGTGACGAGGACGTTTTGCTTAAAGACCAAAGGAATGTAGGGTACGTCTTCGCGAAATTGTTTGTAGACGCTGTCGATGGCTTCTTTGCGCTCTCTTTCCCTTTGAGCCCGCGCTAATTTATTGAGGGCTTCATCCATGGCAGGGTTGCTGTAGCGGCTGATGTTCATACCGCCGATGCCGCCGGATGAAAGCACGGAGGAAAGATTGACCATGGCGGAAAAATCCATGCCGACCACCGCCACTTGATAGTTTCCCCCCTGAAGGGCGCGGGCAAAGGCATCGGTTTGGGATACAGCCTTTTTTTCGTCCTTGCCGTCGTTGTTAGGCGCCTCGGCCGCATCGCGAACGTGGGAGCGAATGCCGATTTTCTTCAGATCTTCCGACACCAGTTGGGCCTCGGTTTTTAACCGGTGGTTTTCGCCGTTGGTGAGGATTGTAAGCATGAGGGCTTCCCCGTTTTTCCCCTCGCGAAAACCGTCGCCGTTCATGTCTTTATAACCGGCGCGGTCCAACACGTCCATGGCGCCGTCCACGCTTAAATAGGATTCTTCTTTCGTAAAGGCGCCGGCGGAAAGTTTCGGATTCATGAAGAAGTTTGCCATGGTCCCTTGAGACAGATAGAGGCTGTCGATGATGCGCTCCTTGTTAATGGCGAGATCCATGGCCCGACGCAGGTTCACATCGTTTAACACCGGGTCTTGGGTATTCATGCACACCACTTCCACCCGCTGGGTTTCGTAGGGCTCCACATTGCTTTTTTCGTCGCTTTTATAGCGATCCCATGTGTAGTCGTCGACGACAAACAGGTCGATTTGTCCCGCGTCGTAGGCTTGGCGAATGGCTTCTTTATCCGATAAGATCAGGCCCACAATGCCGTCGATATAGGGCAGATTTCCGTAGTAATTCGGATTTTTCTCCAAGTAAATTTTTTTGTTCTTTTCCCATTTCTTCAATAGAAAAGGCCCGGAGCCTACCACGTCGAAGTCCTCACCGTCGAGCATGGCCTCTTCCGAATAGATATGGGCAGGGAGGATGGGAAAGCTCAAGAGTTCCGGATAATTGCCGTAGCTTTGATTGAATTCGAAATCGATGTTGCGCTCGTCGAAGATCACGGCCTTGGCCACCCTATCCAAGTCGGCGCCGGCGCCGATTCCCGGCGTGCGGTGAAAGAGGCGGTTATAAGGCGAATCGGCCGGGGCGTGTTTCACGGCATTAAAGGTGGCGGCCACATCTTTCGTGGTAATGGGCGTGCCGTCTTGCCAGTAGATGCCTTTTCTTAATGTGACGCTGACGCGCCGCCCCTCGTCGGATGTCTCCACGTGTTCCGCCAAGGCAGGCACCATGCGGCCGCTGCCTTCGTATTCGAAGAGTCGATCGAAAAGCAGGTGGCTCAAGTAAAAATACGAGCGGTTTTGGGTCAAGAGGGGATTCAGGGTGTCGAAATTTGTAAGGGGCACGGTGAGCGTGCCGCCGCCGCGGGAATCGTCGTCGGCCCCTTTTTCCTCTACCACGGTTTTTGAGCCCCCGATGCCGCAAGACGTTAGAAGCAAAAGACACAGGGCGAGGATGATTCCCTTACATTTTTTCACCGGGCAGGGCCTCCAATGCGTCGTCCACTTGATTGTAAAGGTTCATTAAATCGCCGGAATTATCAAAGATGATGGTCGCCTTCTCCTTCTTTTCAGCCAGAGGCATTTGAGAAGCGATCTTTTCTTTGGCGTAGGCCTCATCGATCCCGTCCCGCGCCATGAGTCGGGCGAGTTGTACCTCTTCATTGGCATCTACGAGCCAAATGGCGTCAAACGCCAGGCCGCTTGCCTTTAATTCGTCGAATTGTTCAAAAAGCAAAGGCACATCGTAAAATACCGGGCCGTGGAAATTTTCAGACAGATCCAGCATGGCACAGGCAATGGCCGGATGCATCAATTGATTCAGCTTGCGGCGGGCATCCTCGTCTTTAAACACGCGCTTGCCCAGTTTGTCTCTGTCTAAATTACCGTCCGACTGAATCATGTCTTCGCCGAAGGTTTCGGCAATTTGCTTTAATGTCTCCGATCCCGGTTGAACGAGATCCCGCGCAATGGCATCGGCGTCGATGACGGGAAAGCCTAAGCCCAACAGATAGGCGGTTAACACGCTTTTTCCCGAGGCGATGGAGCCGGTGATGCCGATTTTATTTTGTTTCATACCAATTTTCCCCCGTTTCTACTTCTACTTTTACGGGAATCGCCAGCGGCAAGGCCGATTCCATGGTTTCAACCAGCAATTTTTTTACCCGCTCGCCGTCTTCCTTGTCTGCTTCGATAATCAATTCGTCGTGGACCTGAAGCAGGAGCTTGGCCCGAAGGCCTTCGTCTTTTAATTTCCTGTACACGGCCACCATGGCTTTTTTCATCATGTCCGCCGCCGTTCCCTGAATGGGCATGTTTAGCGCCACCCGCTCGCCGAAGGAGCGGACGCTGAAATTTTTCGCCGCCAGCTCGGGAATGTAGCGCCGACGGTGGAACAGGGTTTCCACATACCCTTGGGCCTTGCCCGTTTCCACAATGTCTTCCATAAATTGGTGCACGCCGCTGAATTTATGCAGGTAATTGTCGATGTATTCCTTGGCTTCTTTTCTGGAAATGTCCAGGTCCTGAGACAAGCCGTAATCGCTGATGCCGTAGACGATGCCGAAGTTTACCGCCTTGGCCCTGGAGCGCATCAGGCTTGTCACATCCTCCGGCTCCACGTGAAAGACCTGGGAGGCCGTGGTGGTGTGAATGTCCGCACCGTCGTTAAAGGCTTTTTGCATGACCTGATCTCCGGAAATATGGGCCAAAATCCGAAGCTCGATTTGTGAATAATCCGCGTCGATAAATTCCGCCCCGTCGCGAGGCAAAAAGGCCTTTCGAATGCTTCGGCCTACATCGGTTTTAATGGGAATGTTTTGTAAATTGGGATTGGTTGAGGAGATTCTTCCCGTAGCCGTAATGGTCTGTTGAAATTGGGAGTGAATCTTTCCATCCGGTGCGATTTCCGCCTTGAGCCCTTCCACATAGGTGGATTGGATTTTCGACAACTGGCGGTACTTTAATATGCGCTCGACGATTGGGTGTTCCTTCCGGATTTTCTCCAGCACGTCTTGACTGGTGCTGTAGCCGGTCTTCGTCTTTTTAATGGGCGTCAATTTCAATTCTTCGAAAATCACTTCCGCCAATTGCTTCGTGCTGTTGATGTTAAATTCCCTGCCCGCATCGTCGTAAATAGACGCTTCCAGGCCTTGAATTTCTTCAGCCAATCCGTCGCCGATTTCATCCAACACCTTTTCGTCCACAATCATCCCCTCGTGTTCCATGGAGGCCAGGGTTTCCACCAAGGGCATTTCGATGGTAGAAAACAACGCCCACATATCTAAGTCCTTCAGCTTCTCTTCTTGTGCGGCCATCACCTTGGGCAGGTAATGATGAAGGCGAGACAAATAGCCCACGACGCTCTCTTCCGCCTCGAGCAGAGATTTTTTGCTTTTGCCCTTTCCCAAAAACTCTTCCGGCGGGGTAATGGTTTGGTTTTCATACAAACCGATTAAGTGAGACGCTTCGTAATTGGATTTCGTTGGATCCAGCAAATACTCGGCAATGGATGCGTCAAAGGTAACATTGACCGGCTCGATGCCGTAGTGGAAGGCGAAAAGAAAGAGGTCTTTCAAGTCGCTTCCCACAATGGCCACATCCTCGCCTTCCATCATGTCTTTTAATTGCCGAAAGGCCCCTTCATCGGGAGACTTGACGATGGCGCCTTTGCCATTTGCAGAAAGCAGCAAGTAATCCACCTTGCCGCCGAAATAGGGCCTGCCCTCCGCCATGACGTGAATCATGACCTGCTTCGCCCCTTTTATGGCTTTCATCGCCTCGTCCATGGACACGACGGATAAATCCTTTACCTCCGCCTCCGCCTCTTCTTCTTCGCCGGGCAGGCGCCGCATGAGCGTAAAAAATTCATACTCGCTGTAAAGGGCGCGCAGGGCATCCAGGTCATAGGGCTTGCGCCGGAGGGCGTCGATGTCGAAATCCAAAGGAATCGTCGTAATAATGGTGCCGAGCTTTTTGCTCAAAAAAGCCTGTTGCTTAAAATTCTCCAGATTCTCTTTTCGCTTCTTGCCGCTAATGGCATCCAGGTTTTCGTAAACCCCTTCCATGGAGTGAAAGTCCTGAATCAACTTCATGCCCGTTTTTTCGCCGATGCCGGGCACGCCGGGAATGTTGTCGCTGCTGTCTCCCATAAGCCCCTTCAGGTCGATGAGCTGTGCCGGCGTCATGCCGTATTCCTTTTCGATGCGGGCCACATCGTAGACTTCCAGGTTCGTAATGCCTTTTCTCGTCATGAGGACGTCGATGTCTTCTTCGATTAATTGAAAATAATCCCGATCCCCAGTAAGCAAATAGACTTTTTTGCCGGCGGCGCGGCCCATTTTCGCCACGGTGCCCGCCAAGTCATCGGCTTCGTATTCAGGGGAATCCACGGTTTTTATTCCCATGGTTTTTAAAATCTTCATTAAATAAGGCCACTGCTCGTCTAATTCCGAGGGCGTCTTCTGCCTGGTGCCCTTGTACTCAGCGTAAAGATCGTGGCGGAACGTGCGCCCCTTTTGATCGAAACACACGAGCAAATAGCTGGGATCGATGCGATCCACGGCATTTTCCATCATGGACACGAAGCCGTATACGGCATTGGTGTACAGGCCCCGCTTCGTTTTCAACAAAGGCAAGGCGTAAAAGGCCCGAAAAAACAAACTGCTTCCGTCGATGATTAAAATCGTATCTTTTTTCATGAGTCCTCCTTGCTTTTATTATACACGAGAAGCCGCGGAAAAGCCTTTATAACCATTGGAGGGATACGTATTAAGTGTATCTTTTCCCGCCTCGCTTTTTGAATTTATTTCACCCCAATGCTAAAATATAGCCAATAAGGAGATCGACCCTACTCGTTTAAAGAAGGACAATAATTCCCATCCCGGTAAAATAAAAAAACATCCCGCAAAAGCAGGATGGAAGAAAAGGAGATGAATCATGGACACTATCGAAGAACTGAAATCAAAACAGCGCGCCATGGAGCTGTGGGACAAGGACATAATCTCCACATTTGACGTCGGCACGTTCAAAGGCCTTTCTCAAATTCACGCCTACCTTTTTCAAGACGTCTTTGATTTTGCCGGAAAGCTTCGAACCGTGAACTTGGCAAAGGGGAATTTTCGCTTCGCCCCCGTTCTGTTTTTAAAATCAAACCTCGAACTTATCGACATCATGCCTGATGCAACCTTTGAGGAGATCGTCGACAAATACGTGGAAATGAACGTCGCACACCCTTTCCGCGAAGGCAACGGACGGGCCACGCGCCTATGGCTGGATGCCCTTTTGAAAAATCGATTGGCACTTTGCATCGACTGGTCGAAAATCGACAAATACGATTACCTCTCCGCCATGGAGCGTTCCCCGGTGAACAGCTTGGAAATAAAGACATTGTTAAAACACGCCGCCACCGACGACATCCATAACCGCCAGGTCTACATGCGAGGGATTCAAGCATCTTACCTCTACGAAAACATGCAGGCCTACAATATTGAGGACCTGAAATAATCATTCAGGTCGATTTTCGGGGACGACACTTCTGTATTAAGGCACAAAAAAGGCGAAGCTGCAGTCATCTGCAACTTCGCCTTTTTTCTATTGGTGCCGAAGGCGGGACTTGAACCCGCACGGTGTCGCCACCGCTGGATTTTGAGTCCAGTACGTCTGCCAATTCCATCACTTCGGCCAACTGATACTTCGATAGTATAACATATCTGTCGGCCGCGTGTAAAGGGGCATTTTATTTCATGGTTAAAAAGCTGCTGTAGGCTTTGTAGGTGGAGTAGATATCGGCCTTAGACGCCACTTCAAAGGGGGCGTGCATGGAGAAGAGGGCCGTTCCCAGATCCACGACTTCCGCGCCGGTTTCGGCGAGGATGTAGGCCACGGTACCGCCGCCGCCTTCGTCGACTTTGCCCATTTCGCCCGTTTGCCACAACACATTGTCTTTGGCAAATTGATCCCGAATGGCAGCGACAAATTCCACATTGGCGTCGTTGGTGGAGCTCTTGCCTCTGGAGCCGGTGTATTTCATCATGCAGACGCCTTCGCCTAAGCGGGCGGCGTTTTTCTTGTCCATGACTTCGGGGTAGTTGGGATCCAGCGCTGCCGTGACATCGGCGGAGAGGACCATGCTGTTGGCCAATGCCCGACGCACGGCGATATTGGAGTCCACGCCCAATTTGTAGAGCACTTCCGCCACGGCGTTTTCAAAGTATTTCGCACTCATGGAGGTGTTGCCTACGGAGCCGATTTCTTCTTTGTCGGCGAAGACGGCGACGCAGGTTTTCGTGCGGTTCTTGCCGTCCAGTTGGGCCCTGAGGGATGCATAGGCACAGACTTTGTCGTCTTGGCCGTAAGCCGCTACCATGCTTCGGTCCAGACCAATATCTCTGGCGTTAAAGGCAGGCACTACTTCCAATTCCGCCGTTTCGAAATCGTCGGGATCCATGCCGTATTTTTTCTTCAGTTCGTCGGCTACTGCTTCTTCCACGGAGCCGTTTAAGGGGCGATGACCGAAGAGCACGTTTAAATTTTCGCCGATGATGCCTTCGGCCAGGGTCTTTTTATTTTGATTCTTGCTCAGGTGAGGCAAGAGGTCCGTCACGGTGAAGACGGGATCGGCAGGATCGGAGCCGATGTTGACTTCGTGTTTCTTGCCGTCTTTGGTGACGACTACGCCGTGAATGGCCAAGGGGATCGCCGTCCATTGGTATTTTTTAATGCCGCCGTAGTAGTGGGTTTTTAAAAGAGCCACATTTTCTTCTTCGTAAAGGGGCGCAGGTTTAATATCCAAGCGGGGCGAATCGATGTGGCTCGCTACAATGGCCATGCCTTCTTCGAAATCTGCGGCTAAGTCGAAGAGCACCACGGATTTTCCTTTGTTTAAAAAGTAAATTTTGTCGCCGCGCTTTAAGCTATCCATGTCGTAGAAATTTTTGTAGCCCGCCGCTTCTGCCAAGCGGACGATTTCTTTTGCCGCCATGCGCTCGGTTTTCGCCCGGTCTAAAAATGCCTTGTAGTCTTCAGAAAATGCCATAATGGCATCGTGTTCTTCTTTTCTGTCCCAGTAAATGACTTTCTTTTCCATTCCATGCTCCTTTCATCAGTTGGCGTCCCTTACATCGGGGACGTCGTCGTTTTCTTTAGCCGCTAAATTTTCTTCCGTCTTGGCGTGTTTGTCTTTGTCTCCGTCGTCGGGCTTCGTCACCGCCGCAGGCATATTGTAAAGCAGGCAGTGACCCAACATATGGGACATTAAACGCTTTGCCGGATCTTTCATGTGCCCTTCGTCGTCGTAAAAGCCGCTTTGGTTCTTTCCGTCTTTGTGCCAATCGATGAGGGCCACGTTGGCGTATTTATCGGCGATGCGCTGTAGAATATCGTTGTTTTTGTCTTCGTAGGAAGGATCGACCACCACATTAATTAAAAACAGGGGCCGTCCCTCGGCGGTTTTTACAATTTCGTCCACGGCATCGAAGGTAAGGGCCGCGTCGTTTCCGATTTGAAGAATAATGGGCCCGTCGGCGGAATATTCTTTGATGCGGCTCACATACCACGATGGATTCAGATTATTGGAACCCATAACCTGTAAATCGGGCATGAGACGCAAGTAGGCTTCCCGCGCCGATTGGGCGGCGCCGTCGCCTAAAAGCAAGCCCTTTTGAGACTGGAGCTTGCCCAGATCGTCGTTGGTTAATTTGTAATAGGGCTTTTGTGCGTTCACCTGTTCGATGGCCGCCGCCAATTCGTTGGACGGCTCGAAGCGCTCCGTCAACGAAGCCTTCTTTCGTTTCGACGCCACTTCTTTCGGCTCCACTTTCTTCACCGTCGTCTTCTCCGGTGCTTGGCGCTTCATGATCTCCGGCGCCTGGGCGGTGTAGGTAATCACCATCAACCCGCCGAAAAGCGTGGCTAAGATGGCGTATACCCATTTATTGCTCAGACCTTTCACCTGAAAAATATAATAGGAACCTTGGGCGGCGATAATAAGGATGATCAGGGCCAAGGGAATCCAAAGGCCGCCCTTCAGATGGATGCGCTCAGCCAGCGCATTTGTAAAAAAGAAGACCGGCAAACTGTAGAGATAAATCGAATAGGCCCGCTCGCCGATAAAGGTGAAGAGTCGGAATTGAAACACGCTTTCAAAGGCGTTGCCGTCGCGAAACAAAAAGAGAATAAAGAGGCTCAGTAGGATGCTGACAAAAAACAGCCCACCTAAATAGGCCGGGGTGGATTCCGCCATAAATAAAAGAAAAATGACGAAGACGATCATAATCCCCAGCATGGCCATGTCCCGACTGGCTGTGCGTCTGCGCCCTTTTCCCATGAGCTCGTAGAGGACGAAGGGAAAAAGGATAAAGAAGCTGAAGAGCCGACTCTCAGGACTGTAGAAGATTCTCGCCTCGGCCAAATCCAATCCGCCGAAGATCCCCATTATGAGGGCGGAGATCAAGGTGATGGCGCCGCCGAAAAAGGCCACGGAAATAATTTTTTGCCGCGTCCGCTTCCCTGCTGACGCCAGAGCGAAAATAAGGTAGCATTGCATAAGCAAAGACACAAACCACAAATGGCCGAAGGGCGAGGGCTGCTCGATGCTTAAGGGATGACCGGCAAGGCTTTGAAAAATATTATTGGCGAATACTAAAGACCACAGGGCCTGCCCGCGCACCATGGGCAATTCGGCGTAAAAAAACAAGGCATATAACGCCGTAACCATGCTCACCATGGCGAAAAGCTCCGGCCAATACGTCCGCACTTTTTCTACCAAGAAGGGACCGGGGTATGTTTTATCGCGAATGTATCCCCTGAAGGTCTCATAGCCCATGAGGACAAAGAGCATTTGATAACCCAAATGACCGCCTAAGAAAACGCGGCTAAAGGCCATGTATAGTAAAATAAAGCATAGGGCAAATCCTTTGACGCCCTCTGCCGTCTTTCTTTCTTTAATGGACATAAACGACTCCTTTTTTTGATGGTAATATTTTACCACAAACGTGAGAATTTGACCTGTTCTTTACCCGGTGCGGATTTTTGTCGATTTCTTTTTAAAAAAAAGACTGGACAAATTTACGCCCGGGCTATATAATTGTTTCTGTTATCGACGTTTGCATCTTTAGCTCAGTTGGTAGAGCAACTGACTCTTAATCAGTGGGCCCAGGGTTCGAGTCCCTGAAGATGCACCAAATAAAGCCATTCGTGGCGGCCACTCTATGAATTGTGGTGCTACGGTGGTGCAACCAGGCGAAAGTCTTTTTTAGGCTTTCGCCTGTTTTTTATTTTTAGAATATTAAAATGCATTAAGATATTGAATATGTAACACGCGCGACGCTCTCCCTGATATACTCATGGAAAGAAAGGGGTACATGAAAAATGAAAAAAAGGTTATTATCAATTATGCTTACCGTCGCCATGCTTGCGGGCTTTGTCCCTCAACCTGCGCACGCCAGGACGCCGCGCTTGTGGGTGGAAGGCCGCTATGTCACTGGGGACGTATCGCCCGTCATACACAAAGACCGCACGCTCGTCCCGCTGCGTCAAGTCGCCGAGGCCTTGGGCCTAGATGTGGAATGGGACAATGATGCGCGCCAGGCGCTTATCAATATAAACGGGGCTACATACGCCTTTATGCCCGGGAAAGCCTTCTACGCCGCCGGGGACGTCAAGGTGCCGATGGACACGGAAACCATCATTCGCAATGATCGCACCTTCCTTCCGCTGCGGGTTATCGCCGAGGCCATGGGAAAGCCCGTATCGTGGGACGCTACCACTTATACCGCTATCGTCGGCACGGGATACACGCCTGAAAAGTCGTCTAACACCTTCCAGGCCGCGAAGGTGGCCCGCGTAGTTGACGGCGACACCATCGTCTTGGATAGTGGGCAAAAAGTCCGCCTGATCCTCGTCGATACGCCCGAAACGAAACACCCGAAGAAAGGCGTGGAATTTTACGGGCGCGAGGCTTCCGCCTTTACTAAAAACGCGCTAGAGGGTAAGACGGTGTATTTACAAAAAGACGTTTCCGAAGTGGATCGCTATGGCCGCTTGCTGCGCTATGTATGGACCGCCCGCCCGTCCAGCAATAACCCGACGAACGCCGAAGTGCGTGATAAATGCTTTAATGCTGCCTTGCTTTTAGGCGGCTACGCTAAGTTATCCACATTCCCGCCCGACGTCAAATATGTTGACCTCTTTAGGTCGCTAGAGCGGGAAGCACGCGGGAAAAATGCCGGACTATGGGCCGCGGGCGATGCACCGGCACCCACGCCAGCACCTGCGCCTGCACCTGCACCCGCTCCCAGCGGCCCTGTAGGGCAAGGGAATATTCGCGGGAATCGCAAGTCGCACATTTACCACATGCCGGGCGGCGCAAGCTACGACAAAATCGCGCCAGGGAACATTGTCTACTTTGAGACCGAGGCGCAAGCGCAAGCCGCGGGATATCGTCGCGCGAAAAGATAAAATATGATATAATCAAGTATGTAATCATAAGGGGGATTTTAAAAACTCATTTGTTTTGTAGCGGGCGCACTTGTGCACCCGTGATTTTTTTTGCATTCAAAAAGCGGGGTTCGTGCCCCGCCTTTTTTATGCTCTTAGATGTATTCTTCCTGCGCTTCGCAATTATCGATGTAAATATCTTCAACGTGTTCGCTTCCGCTTTCGATCCATCTTTCGATGGCATCGTCGGTGATGTCGTCGTATTTGTACGACGTCACTACGATTCTGCGGCCTTCTTTTTCGTCGTCATTTTCCTTAATTGCGCGGGCTTCCTTCAAGGCCTCTTCGCGGTCGTAGGTGGTTAGGCTTTCGTAAAACTCACCTTTTTCAACGTATTCGCTTTCAACGATGTATAAATTTTTCTTGTCCAGTTGTTCGCGTACTTCTTTGATTGTTTTCATTTTCATTCTCCTTTTTCTCTCGGGGTGTTTCCCCTTTCCTCATTTCTTGATCTTATTATATACCATGGTATAGTGCCTGTCAACTGTTTTTTGTAAAGTTTTCATTTTCTTTTTCGAAGATTTCCCGCAGCTCTTCCATGTCCTCTTCCGTGGCGTAGTGGCGAACAAACGTCCGCGCCGTGGATCGATACGATGCGATTCTATGCGCTTCTTTGTTATCGTCGCGCCACTTTTTGATGGCGCGGATTTGCGCATCCGATGTTTTTCTTTTTGTCATTTTGCTACCCCTTAATACAAATGTTGCTTTGTTACTTCCACATTTCCGTCCGCGTCGATGTAGCCTTCGATAACGTCGACGTCGCACTCTTCTTTCGGATCGTCGCACCATGCAAAGCGGCGGAATAACAGTTGCGGCTCTCCCGTTTCCTTCGCCTTGTTTATAAGCTCTTTTCGGCGGTTTTCTTCGCGTTCTTCCGCTTCCTTCTCCGCTGCTGCGGCGGCGTCGATGTCGGCAAAGTATTTTTCGATGATCCGCGCCACGTCGGCATCGGTGATTTCCACTTTGTTATATCCGTTTCCGACACTTTCGCCTTCCTGCATCGCCTTTCTGCGTAGCTCGTCGTCTTTTAAAAAGGCATCGTGTAGGTCGTACCAGTTAACCATGCGGTCGGTCGGGTGGGTGCTAAAGTACCTGCGCACTCTTGCATCCACTTGATGCTCGTACATATCGGCCTTAAATTCCCAGCCGTCGTAAAAAAAGTATGCGGGTTTTGCTAGTTGCTCTTTGTCTGTTTCGGTGACTACGGTTTGTTTTTCCCACTTGTAAACCTCATACATTTCGTCAAAGGTTTGTTTAAATTCTTTTGCCGCTGCGGGGTCGGCGATGATAATGTGGCCGTATTTTTTGCCCTTAATTTCGATTGGTTTCGCGGGTATCACTTTTAGGCATCCGCCGTGGTCTTTACTGACTACCACTCGGCCCCTGATTGCTTCCATCTTGCTAGACGTGACGGTAAATTCGTTGTGATTATCTGTAAATTCTGCGGTATCTAAAAAGATTTCCCCGGTTGTCCCTGTTTTGGTCTTGTAGCTAATTGTTTTTTTCATTTTCTTCATCCTTTCTCTTTGGGTTTTGTCGGGCGATTTCCGCCCGGCTTTCTAGTTTTCTTCGGCTGCTTCGAACATTGCTTCGGCGATTCTTTCTATCGTTTCGTCGTCCAGGTCGTCGGCGATTGTGTCGTTTTCCTCGTCGTATGCGCCGATTTCTTCGAGGTATTCGCGCCAGTATTCGATTTCAAGGGTAATGTGGCCTGCGATTTCATCCTCGTAGTCGCCCGTGCACCCGGCTTCGCGGGTGTCGATTTCGCCGTCGTTGTAAATGATGATTTCCATAAGCCGCCAGCCGATTTGGCTGACCATTTCTTTTTTGTTTTCTTCGGTGATTCTTTCGATTGCTGCGGTTAAGTTTTTCATGTTGTTCTCCTTTTTTCAACTCTCGGGGTGTTTCCCCTTTCCTTATCTTGTGATTACAGTATATACCATGGTATATATCCTGTCAACCCTTTTTTAAAATTATTTTGACTTTTTTCGGGATCCTGTATATACTGTAACCATAGCAACGGGGAAACTCGTTGTCAGGGTCTCGGCCCTGCGGATTGAAATACATTCCTTCAAAATTCAGGGCTTCCGCCCTGCGGATTGAAAAATATTTTTATAGAGTACGATTTCGGGGATCTTGCCCCGTGGATTGAAACATATTTGTTTATAAGTACTTTGTGCAGAAAAGGGGTCGATTTCGATCCCTTTTTTGTTGCTCTATTTTAAATCTTACACTATACTATAAACAGCGGCCATTCTCCGGCTGCACTCTCGGCGTCGGGCTTCCTTTTCCCGGCGCCTTTCCTTTTTTTCAACTGTTGCATTTTTTGCAATAGTTCATATTTCCTTATTTCTAAAAACGCCGCTTTTCGCAATTTACAAGCCGCCCACCGTGCCGTAATCTGCGAAAACGGCTGTTTTTTGATTTTACGCGCAATAAAAAAAGCCCACCGCGGGACGCTGCTGTCCGTTGGTAGGCTTTTTCTGTGCGGTTATTGCTCGTCGCTGCCGCCGCCGCTACTGTCGGCCATTCCCTCGGCTAACATATAGATACATAGGCCGCCGATGGCCGATATAAGCGCCACCACGCGCTCGGTGGTCTCGGGCGTGGCATTAAAAAAGGCGATCAAGGCGATGACCACCGCCGTGATGCACGCCCAAAATTTACGGCTGCCGATTTTACGCAACAAATCTTTTTTTGTCATTCTTTCCCCCTTTAAATGGCTATTTCTAGCCGTTTCTTCACCCGACGCTCTGAGAGGCGATTTGCGGGCTTTAAATTCGTTATAGGTGTTATCCCTTGCCTCTGTTCAGTCGTTTCCGCCCGCGCACTTGCATTTCGTGGCTCTCAAGATCATGGCGGCCACTTCTTCACGGGTTGCCACTGCCCCGGGGCGGGTTCCGTCTGTGATTCCTGCTTCCTGCGCTTCCTTCCACTCTTTTTCTGCCCACGGGCTCACCTTGTTGATGTCTCTTTCTGCCATTGCTTTTTCCCCTTTCGTTTTTTCTGCTGCTTTTCCTGCTGCTCCCGGGCCGAAGTCCGATGTCTTGGATAGGTCGATCTGCCACTCGATGGGCTTTTTGATGTCGGCTTTAAATTGCCACCACTTGGCCCACTTGTTCGCCTGCCACGTCATGGGGCAAGGCTTCCCCGACGCGTCAAAGTGTCGGACCACTCTATCGGCGGGAATGTTAAATTTCCGCATTAGATTTTTTGTTAGCTCCAGCATGTTTTTATACGCTGCAGCCCCGTTGCTGTCGCTGTTGATGCAAAGCTCGACGCTGACGGAGTTGTAATTCGTCACGTCGCTGCGGGTGCGGTGCTTGCGTGCCCACGTGTCGCCGACTGCCCATGCCACGCGGCTGTCGCCGATGGTTTGGATAATCTCTTTGTCGTCGACGTAGTAGTGCGCGGACCCGGGACGCGTTGCGCCTTGTAAATACCTGTAATGCGCCATAGCTCCCGCGCCTTTGCCCTTGTTGCCCGTATCGTGTATGACGATAAAGCGGATCTCATTGTGCCCACGTTTGCGGCCCATTTGGCGGCCGTTTGTGATTTGCTTGTATATATATTTCACGGCTTCCCCCTTTTCTTAATGCCTGATTTCTTCAAGGATTCGTTCACTTTTCGCGTCGTGCTTGTCTAGCTTTTTGTGCAGGTCTTTGCTGTAAAAGTCTAGCTTGCTGACCGTGTCCGCCACAATGCGGTTAGTTGTGGATAGCTCTTTTACGGTCTCGGTTAAACCCTGCATTAAGACTTTAAAATCGTTGTCGTTGATCTGTAACGTGGATAATTTATCCACGACGTCGTCCATTTGTTGCGTCCGCTTTTTATCACTTGCTACGACAAGGTAGGTGAAAAGGGCTAAAAAGACCACGACAATAGCCCCCGCCACCCCCACTGCAAGGTAAAGTTCCTGTATTGTTTTGTATTGCATGTGTCCCCCTTGCTTAATATCTGATGATGTTTACGCCAGGGTCAAAGGCGTTGTCTGCGACTGTACAATTTTTAGGGACTTTTACTTCGGTGAGTTGGTTTTTTGCAAAAGCGCTCATCTCGATACTTGTTACACTCGATGAGATAACGACGTTCGTGAATTGGTTGTACACAAAGGCGTGCCTTTTGATGGTTGTTACGCTCGGCGGGATAACGACGCTCGTTAATTGGTTGTTCGCAAAAGCGCGGCTCCCGATACTTGTTACACTCGGCGGGATAACGACGCTCGTTAATTGGTTGTTCGCAAAAGCATTGCTCCCGATACTTGTTACACTCGGCGGGATAACGACGCTCGTTAATTGGTTATACACAAAGGCGCCCAACCCGATACTTGTTACGCTCGGCGGGATAACGACACTCGTTAATTGGTTGTTCGCAAAAGCATTGCTCCCGATACTTGTTACACTCGGCGGGATAACGACGCTCGTTAATTGGTTGTCTGCAAAAGCATTCGCCTCGATGCTTGTCGGCTCGCCATGCACCACGGGCCACTCGCCCGCTTTTTTTGTTACAAGGCTTTCGCCCATTAAAATATCATATAAATATTGTTTATCTAATATCGCCCCTTTAGTTGCGTAGGCTTTTAGTCTTTCTTCCAGCACGGGGTCGGTGACGTATTTTCCGAGGTCGCCGCTCGCGATGATGGCGTTGACCTCGCCCTTTGTAGCGTCTAGCCTGTTCATAAGCTCGCGGATAGCGGCTTCGGTATCTTTAGCTTCCGTGTCGGCGGCTTTTAGCGTGCTTTCGCGGGTTTCTGCGGTCTTGATGGTGTTATCAAGGGCGCTTTTTTTGTCGCCCGCTGCGGCGGTGCTCTCGTCTAGTACGCTTTTGAGTGTTGCGCCCGTGCTGATTTTTCGCGATAGCTCGGCGGACAATGTCCCGCCCGCTTCGTTGGTGGCGGATAGATTCTTCCTCGTCGCTCCCGCTGCGGCGTTGGTTTCTTTTAGCGTCTTTTCCGCTGCCGTCGCTCCCTGCGTGGTGGTCTTTAAAATGGCTTCGGCGGCTCCCGCTGCGTTTGTTGCCTGCGTTAAGCCTTCCGCCGTCTTGTCGCCTGCCGTGATTTTATCGCCCAATGTGGCGATGTTATTCGTGGCGGCGCTGTTCTCGCGGGTTAAGTCCGTGCGTAGCTCTGCTGCTGTTGCGTTCGTGGCGTCCAGGGCGTCTTTTTCCCGCGTTCCCGCTGCGGTTTTGTCCTCTAGCTCACTTTTAATCTTTAGGGCCTTTTCCTTGCACGCTGCAAGGTCTGCGCGGGTGTCTACGCCTTCCTCGATTTTTACTTTGAGGGATAGGTCGACTTCCTTCGCCTCTTCCAGCGTCTTGTCGTAGTTTTTGATTAAAGTTAGCGTCTCTTCGATGGTCTCAAAGTCTACATACAGGTTTTTCCCTAGCGTCGGGCCCGCTGCAAGCTCTTTTTCCACGTAAAGGTCAAAGATTTTTGATCCGATTTTATGACCGTCGGCGCCCGTCAATACAAATTGCGCTTTTTGTTTGCCCGGGAATTTTAACTGCGAATTGTAAAGCGTGACGCTTGCCTTGCCTTTTTCCGCGTCGTCGATTGTGCCGTCGGCGTAGGTTACCTCGTCGCCAGCTGCCACATAAAGCCGCAAAGTCGCCCCCGTCAAGTTCATGGGCTTGTTGTAGTCGTCCAGGATTTCAAGGGCAAAGGTTCTTCCCGTGTCGCCCTGCGTCGCGAACAACTCGGCGTGATAGTAGCGATCAAATTTTAGGCGGGTAGGCTTTACATTATTCATTGTCTTTTACCTCCACAAAGTCGGTATTTTCCGCGGGAAAGTTGGCTTCATAAATGCGTTTATACTCATTTAATTCTGCCGTGGTGCTGTCGTATTGGCTTTTTATTTCCGCGGATTGTGCAATTAAGCTGCGCCGATGATATTCTAAGCCCTCAATTTTGCGCCTGATGTCCTCGCGCGTAGCCTCAAAGACTCGGGCTTCCTTTACGATGACGCCGTTTCCTGTCGGCGTTGCTTTAATTTCTTTCATGGTCTCCCCCTCTCTCTACATGGGCGCGTATTGTACCAGCGCCTGTATAAAGACGGTGGCGTCTACACGGCACCGCCCGTTGCTGCGGACTTGGATTTCGTTCCACCCTGTCCTAAGATAGTTTGTCATATCCATCTCGGCATTATCGCCGTAAACGTAGCCGCCGCCGCTTATAGCGCTTGTTCTGTCGCTGCCGTTGATATAGATTTCCGTGCGGACGTTGCCTACGTATTCTTGATAAATGCCATATTCGATATCGTGGGCGTGCGGGTCGATTCTTACGGTGTGATCGTGTCCCGGGATTTCAAAATCGTGGTAGTGGGCGTCGATGTTTAAGCGGTGTTCGTGGCTCTGCGTTTGCCAAAACTCAACCCACTTCGTATAATCAATCCCACTTGCACTTTGCACATAAACCTTGACTATGCTGCCAGAAACATCCGCCTCTCCGTGAGTAGTGCCATAATCACCGCCGCCAGATGATGACGTCTTACTTTTTGACGGCTCCCACGATGTCGTCGGGACCTCGCCGCCGCCGCCTTTTGTCGCTTTACTGTACGCTCTAAAGCCTTCCGTATAAATGCGCAAGGCGGCTTTATATAGGCGTTTTGTCTCTTTTGGTACGTATAGATGGAGTTTTAGCGGGTTTTGTGCGTCCACGTTGTCGCACCGCCCATCTTGCCATGATTGGAGGATCCCTTCGTCGTCTAAGACGGTGCGGGCGCCTGTCTTGTCGGTTAGCTTTAAACCGTAGCGGTCCGCCGCCCAGTTTCCCAGTTGCACGCGCTCGCGGTTGTTGTTGTCTAAGACTTGCACGCCCTTGGCCTGCGTGATTTTTACGTTGTTATATAGCGTGTCTTGGATAACTGCGCGTCCTTCAAGGTCAACGATTTTGCCGTCTACAAGCTTAAGGTCGTCGCGGATTTCCCCCGTTTCGTCTACGATTTTATCGTCTAATACTTTTAGTTTCCCGCCGATGACGCGGCCTATTGGCGTAGTTCCGAATTCGTTGTTAACCGTGATCTGATTGGCGTTGACGCTCGCAAATTCGCCCAGTCGGCCGACGATAGCCTCGGCAAGGATGCCGTCGCCCGTCCCGAATGTTTTCCAGTCCCACTTGCCGCCGCTGTCCTTGCGGTTAGCGATGGCCATGGTGCCCGCGCCCACATAAATGACCTTCGTCGGATTTTTGTCGATAGGTGCGTTAAAGCTGTAATACCCCGCGGGTAGGCCGTACTCATTGCCCGCGCGTAGCTCGTAGTTATAGCCGTCTTGATTCAAGGCGCTGTTTTTTAGGCCCTCTCTCATTTCGACAAAAACCTGATTAAATGCAAGGTTTGCGCTCTTTGCCACTTCCGTGACGCGCTCGTTTAGTGACCCGATCTGATTGACGATTTCGCGGTTTCTGTCCGCCTGCCCATAGGCAAGGTTGTCGCCTAACTCTATTTCCGTTAAGGCTGCGTTTAAAAGGTTACGCTTAATTTTAAAGACGCGGGCGGTATAAAAGATATCTAAGTCGCGGCGGATAATCTGCACGCCGTCGCCGAGGCTTACAGGGCCCGTTTGTACGACGCTCGCCGCGAACTGTACCAGTGGGCGGGATAGCCTGATTAAGTCGCTGTAACAGGCTTGTAGGAGCTCGGCGGGGTCGTCTATTTGGTCATGCACTTGGATTTTAAAGCGTGGTGTTCCGTCGCTGTAGCCGTAGCGGGCTGTGGCCTCGGGTAGCTCGATGTATTCCTGCCCTTTTGGCTTGTCTAACGGCTTGCCGTCGGCTTTCCGCCACTCTACGTCTTTAAAATTGATGCGGCGGCCAAATCCACCAGTCGCTTCTCCGTCGGCGGAAAACTTTTCTTCGCCTCGTCCTCTGCCGATGACGGCGGTAACGATCTGTTCCTGCGATTCCTCGCGGGTAACTTTCAATGCGTTTGTGCCGTAATAAAAGCGCTTGTTTGTGTCCTGCCCGAGGCGATTGTGGATTTCCACGGTGCGGCGGGTGATCTTGTTTTTCTCAATTTCTACCGCGAACTTTAATTCCACGTTGTAGGTCTCCACCAGCTTTTTCAAGGCTTCCAGGCGGGTTAGGTCATATATATAAAAAGCTCGCTGCGGTGTATCGTCTACGCTGATAACGTCCCAGCGGCTTCCGCCGAAAACAATGCTCGCGGCTTCCGCTGCCGTGGCGTTCTCGCGGCGGTACTCTCTTAAGTATCCATAAGCGGATAGCTCGTCAAATTGGGCGGCGATGGCTCTTACTGCGATTCCTGCGTCGGTATTTTCTGCGGTGATGATCTTGTAGTATCTAAATCTTTCGGGGTCGTCTACTGCCTCGTGGGCTAAAAACATTGCCCCGGATAATTTTTCTCGGGCGGCTGCTTTTATCTCGATGCTTAACTCGTCCATGGTGTTGATGCCCTCGTCCTGCGTTGCGTCTAACAACTCGGACGATGCAAGGTTCGCGATAAAGTCATCGTTTTTATCAAATACATAAATCATAGGCGCCGCTCCCTGTATCCGACCACGGCGGTTGCGTCGATGTTGGTGCTGATGATGTCGCCTGTTTCGATGGCCATGTCCTCGTAATTGCTGCGGATATCCATTGCGCCCGTAATATCGGTTAGGCCGTTATAAAGTATCTTGTACTCTTTAAAGCTGATACCGATTTTGTCGCCGGGCTTGATGGCGTGGTCGATAATGATTCTTTGGCCGTTGCTCTCATTTTTGATGATTAATTTTTCCGTGGCTGCTTCCGCCGTGATGGTCATGTCCTCGATGGCGATAGGCCATAACACGCGCTTTTTTAGCGTGCCCGATTTTTTGATGGTCAATACCTCGGGCTCGACGCTGTACTTATACGGGTCGTGTGCGACAAATTCCAATTCCCCCGTATGCTCCAGGGCTACGGGAATGTCTCCCATGCCTTGGAGCGTGGCCATGTAGTAAAACCGCGGGTCGTCGGTAAAGCGCAAGCGCACTTGCGGACGATGCAGCCGACGGTTTAAAACCTCGTAAAGCTCCGCCCGCTCGCCGTAGCGTTCTAAGCTGATTTGATAGGTCACTTTGATGGTCCGGGGCGGAATATTTCCGCCCAGCAAAATTGCGCCGTCGAATACGGGGTTGGTGATCATGCTGTAATTCTCCCGCTCGTGGGCGTTGATATTGCGCCCGATGGTCTCCCTGCCGTCTACGGCAAGGGTGCGATAGCCCCGTAGCGCCTTATCAATGTTTTCGCCGTCAATCTCCATCTGCGTGGAGCTCGTCGATGCGATTGTCGGCTCGTCTGTCCTAATAAAATCATACATAGTACCACCCCCTTTATATTCCATAGGCTTCGGCCAGCCTGATCTCACGGCCTTGTGCGTTTGTGATGTCGTCGATAAATGCCTTATAGTCGCGATTGCCTAAGCGTAAAATGACCGTTTGGCTTTGTTTCCGCTCGCCTAACTTGTCGCTTACTACATAATCGACGGCGGCGTTACCTTGCTTGTTTATGCGGTCAAGATTGCTTCCGATGTCGATCTCTTGGCCTGTAAGCGGGTCGATGACTTTTCCCATGGCCTTGGCTGCCATGTCGGCGTTGTCCTCTAAGCCGATCGCAAGGCCTTTAACTGTGTACCAGCCGATGTCCATAAAAACACGGGACGGCGAGTGGATTCTTAACGCGCCCTTCGCCGCTCTAATTGCTCCGGCAACTACACTTCGCGCGGCTGCTGCCAATCGTCCTGCGGCTGCTTTTACGCCGTTGACAAAGCCGTTTACAAGCTGACGTCCTACACCAACGGCCTGACTGCAAGCGCCTTTTGCTTGCGATATTGCACGGGTAAAGCCGTTTTTCACGGCCCCGGGGATCTCATTTACCTTGGCTTTTACAGTGCTTACGACGTTCGAAAAACCGCTCTGCACTGTTGACTTGATGTTGTCGATTGCTGATTTTACATTTTGTTTTGCATTGTTCCAGCCCGTTTGCACGGCCGTTTTAATGCCGTTCATCGCGTTTGTTACTGCATTTTTTGCGTTATCCCAGCCCGTTTTTATGGCGGTTTTTACGGCTTCCATGGCCGTGGTCACTACCTGCTTAATGTTGTTCCAGGCCGTTTGTATCGCGGTTTTTATGCCGTTCCACACGGATTGGGTCGTGTTTTTTATGCCTTCCCACGCTTGCCGCACCTTGTTTTTGATGTCGGTTGTGACCTGCGCCGCAACTTTTGCCATGGCTTTTAGCTCGTTGCTGATAATTTGTTTCATGCCGTCCCAAATTTGTTGGGTGGCCTTTTTGAGGTTGTTCCAAATTTGCCGTGCGCTGTCCGCTGCACCGCTTAAATCTCCCGTGATGGCTTGTAGGATAATAAGCGCTGATCCGATGACAATATTTTTTATAAAGTCCCAGGCGCCTTTTGTCACGGATTTTACGCCGTCCCATATACCGCCCAGCTCGGGTGCTATGTTTTGGAGCGTCGTCATGATGTATTGTTTCATCGTTCCGACGACTTCGCCGACGGCGGTGCCGATGCCTTGCCATGCGGCCACCATGCCCGCCTTGATGCCTTCCCACACTGCGGATAGCGCCTCTGTAAGGCCTGTCCACGACTCCACGATGCCCTCTTTTAGGCCCGTGAAGGCCTGCACGGCGCCCTCTTTGATACCGTCCCATAGCGTTGTAAAAAACTCACCAAATGCCGCACAGTCGGCTTTGATGCCTTCCCACGCCTCGGACGCGCTCGTCTTTACTTGCTCCCATACCGCTTTTACCTTGGGGCCGATTTTGTCCCAGTTGGCGATGATTAGCCCGACGGCCACAGCCGCCGCCACCGCGATGGCCACAAATGGGTGGGCCGCAATAAGGCCAAAGGCCGCTTTTGCAAGGCCGCCTAACTTTGTAAATGCGGCGCCTAAGCCTCCAAGGCCGCCCGCGCCCGACAATATGGTCGCTGCGTCTTTTATTGCTGTAAATGCCGCTTTTGCTTTCATAAACGTGGATATCACCTTGGAGATGATAACAAGCACGGGCCCGATGGCCGCGACTACTAGCCCGATATTTACAATCGTGTTTTGCGTTGCCGGGTCTAAGTTTGTAAATGCGCTGACCAGCTCCGTGATTTTGTCCACTGCCACGCGGATTTTAGGCGCCAATATCTCGCCGATGGCGATTCCTGCGCCTTCTAAAGCGGATTTTAGGATGGTTAGCGATCCTTTCAGGTTATCTTCCATGACGTCCGCCATTTTTTGGGCGGCGCCCGTGCTGTTGTTGATGGCGTTTTTTAGGTTGTTGTAGTCACTTTCCGACGCGTTGATGATGGCAAGCATGCCGCTCATGGCCTGCCTCCCGAAAAGCAAGCTCGCCGCTTGTACCTTTTGGGATTCGTCCAGGCCCGCGAAGGCCCCGCGAAGGGTCTGCAGCTTTTGGTCTAGCGTCATGCCTTGTAGGTCTTTGACGTTGAGACCCAGCATTTTCATCCCTTTTTGGACGTCCTTTGTGGGCGCCTCTAAGCGTGTTAAGGCGCCTCGAAGGGCGGTACCCGCCTGCGACCCCTTGATGCCCGCGTTGGCCATTAAGCCGACGGCAAGGGCCGTGTCCTCGACGCTATAACCTAACGCCCCGGCGATCGGTGCGGCGTATTTAAAGGTCTCGCCCATTAAACTGACGTTTGTGTTGGAGTTGGTAGCCGCTGCGGCTAAAACGTCGACGAAGCGGCCTGTGTCGTTGGCCGTCATGCCGAAGGCCGTTAATGAATCCGTGACGATGTCCGAAACCATGCCCAGGTTCTCGCCACTCGCTGCGGCAAGGTTCATAACCCCGGGAAGGCCCGCGATCATTTGATCCGTTTTCCACCCCGCCATGCCCATGTAGGATAGGGCCTCGGCGGATTCCGATGCCGAAAACTTGGTCGTCGCGCCCATATGCTTGGCCATGTCGCTTAGCCGCTGCATATCCGCGGCCGATGCCCCGGAAATTGCTTGCACCTTGCTCATGCCCGCCTCAAAGTTTGCGGCCGTCTTTACCGATGCCCCGCCGATTGCTGCAAGCGGCAAGGTCACGCCTTTGGTAAGGGCTTTACCTACGCCGCCAATCATGGCCGGGACGTCGCCTTTAATGTGCGTTGTGGCTTGTCCGAATTGCTCGACGCTCGCCTTGGCTTCCCTCATGCCCGCGATAAGCTGCGTTGCGTTGGCTGTGAGTATCGCTTTTACGTTATATTCCGCCATTCTCTCCCCCCTTTCCGTTGATTTCTGCCAATTTCTCCAGCACGCCTGCGTCGCGTGCTTTTTGCTTTATCGGTTTTTCTTCCCTGGTCATTGCGCGCCGCTCTTTGTCGTAGTCGTAAAGCTGTGAAAACCGCTTGATGACACGCTTTCCGCGTTTGTCTGTGGCTTCCATCTGCGCCGACTGCCATGCGGTGTATGATGCAATAAATTTGGCGTCCAGCTGCCTGTCTTGCTCGCGCTCGACGTAGGCTTGCGTCATAACCTCATAATCTCTAATCGACGTGTTGGACGCCTGCTCCACGGTAAAGTCCGGGCGCAATTTTAAAATCTTAACCAGGTAATCGTAGTAGGTTAGGCTTTCTCTGCTGCCTTCTTTGCTTTTTCCACTGCCGTCTTGTAGTTCTTCGCGGCGTGTTTTGTAAGTGCCGCCTCGGATAAAAAATCCTGTGCCGCTTTAAAAAGTGCGTCATACTCTTTATCGGTCATGGCCCCGATCATGTCGATGATGTCGTTTTCGGGCGGCTTGCTGCCTAGATGTAAGGTAGCTGCGCGGATAAAATGTAAGACCGCATTTAGGTTTTGCATTGTGATTTCTGCGATCAATAACCGCACGCCGACACCAAAGTCCACGCCGTCGTCCTCGATTTTATAAATGCCATCTAAGTAGTCTAGCGACTTAAAGGTCATACGTAGCGGGTAGGTTCCTTTTCCAGTTTCCAGCGTGTAGTCTCGGCCGTCTTTTTTGATTCCCATGATTTCCCCCTAAACAAAAAAATAGGGACGCGTTTTGCGCCCCCGTTGATTACTTGCTTTCTTTCTCTGCGTTTTTCTCGTTTTCCTCGCCCGTGTAAACTTCGGTGTCGCGGAATACATATTGCATAAGCTCTTCTTGTTCTTCCGATAGCGGCGTATAGCCTTTTTGCCGCTTGCCGTTTGTCTTAAAGGTAAACTCAATTTCCGCGGCGTCCTCTGCGCTTCCCGTGCGGGCGTAGTCCGTCACCTTGCCTTGGCGGTATTCCGCTTTAAATAAGCCTTTCTCATTTTTTGCGCCTCGGTCAATTTCCCACACTTCGATGGTGCGGTTGTCGTAAAACGCGCGCTCGACAAAGTCCCCGGTCGGGTCATTGCGCGCCATGATGGTCTTGATGCTGACTTCTTCTTCCAGCGTTGCGGACGATGTGACGCCACCGTCTTTTGTGGCGGTGGTGTCGCTGTCCCGACTTGCCTCGACGCTGTGTTCGGTTTGGAACGCCATTTTCGTGGCGGGTTTGGTTTTTGCCTCGTCCAGGTCGCGGAAAAGCAGGATAAGCTCCACGCCCATGACTGCCGAAATTTCTGCTGCCTTTGTATCTGCCATTGTATGCCCCCTTAATGTGGTTTTACTTGTATGTCAATAATCGCCTGCAATAGCGGCACCGATGTTGATGTGTCGGCGCGCTGCCTATAGTCGATGTTGACAATATGATAATTATAAAAATCTGTCTTGCTTGCTTGCCGTATGGCTGCCATAAACCGCGTGGCGATGTCTACCATGCTGCCGCGCTCGTCGGGCTTGTCGTCGTAAATATAGACCGTTTGGTAAAGCGTGGGAAAAATGACGCTTTTGTTTTGCCAGGTGCCGTCCACGTGCTGCTGCTCGCCTAAATAAATAAAGGGATAAGCCGCGCCCGCGGGCGGTAGGTAGCTGTAAACATTGGCCTCGCCGATTAAGTCGACGGCCACGTCCCGGCAAAGATTATAAAAATCCAACTCCGGTGTCATTATCTGACCGCCTTTCTTAAATCCGCGACAAATGCGCCTTCTACGCTTTGTAGTGCGGGCTTCATAAATGGCTGCGCCGCCATTTTTCGGGTGCCTGTTTCTACCCATTTACCGTATTCGGTGTGTTCTTGTACTTTCGCCGTCATGCTGCTTACCTCCAGCGTGATGCTGCGTTTTAGGTGCCCCGTGTCGACCGGGACGTTTCGCAAGGCGGCTTTGTGCATGGCTGCGCCGTGCTTTTGCACCACCTTGGAAACCTTGCCCCTCACTTCCTCGCCGCTTAACGCTTTTAATAGGCTATCGATGCCGCTTAACGTTATTTTCATTGCGCTTTCACCGCCTCGATGGTCTGCCGGTTGCGGTAGGTTTTTACTGATTTCGGGTCGTACCGCTCCCCGGCGATTTCTAAAAAGTCGAAGTCCGCGGTGACGGGCGATTTTAGGCGCACGGTGATGGCGTCGATGCCCACGGTGCCGTAAAGCAGCTGTTCCCGTTCCAGGCCCACGTCAGTGACGTCCGCCATGCGGTAATCTACGCGGCCGCCCGTGGTTTCGTAGTTCCCGGTCTTGCGGTTGTATCGCTTTTCGCGGCCGCTGACAAATTTCACACGCGCTTCGAACCTCATAAAAAACGCACCTTTCTTTTGCCCGGGCCGTCGGCTTTGTCGGCAAGGTAGGCGTCGATGATGTCGTTGTACGCGGCAAAATCGTCGGCGTTAAACTCAATCGTTCGGCCGTCTTGGGCTTCCCGCGCCATGCCCTCGGATCCTATGCGATTAAAGCGTATGATCGCCACTTCCGCCACGATGTAATCAAGGGCGGGCGGCACGCTCTCCTCGCCGATGCGCGAACATAGCTTCCGCTCCGTCAAGTCGATGACGGTTTCCAGCAGCTTTTCTTTCTCAGGCGCGGCTTTCCCGTCAATAAAGATAAGATTCTTTACCGTTTCTAAGATATTCACGGCCGCCCCCCTTTCTTTACTTTTTCGCGGCTCTCGGCGCGGCTTTTGTTTTGGCCACGGTCTCGACGTTTGCGGCGACTGCCACGCCCTTGGCGATTAGCTCTTCGGCCCGCTTGGCGTCCTCATAATCTAAAAGGGCGCCGCGGCTACGTAGCTTTTTCCCCGCGTCTTTGTCGTAGTAGTCGCGCGTTACTCGTACAAGCATTATGCCGTCACCGCTGCTTTGATGGTGACTTTTACGATACCGTCCAGTCTTTCGGCGGTCAGTACGCCCGACGCCACGACGGTGGTTTCGCTCGTCAATCTGTCGCCCGTTTGTTCGCGGCGGATGCCCACGATGCCCGTTTCGTCGGTGATAAGGTTAAATTCGCGGGCCGCTTCGCCGTTTTGTAGGTCGGCGTATCCAAAGATTAGGTTTTCAACCGCGGTGACGTATGCGACGCCTTTTTCCACTTGCGGCGTGACGATGGCCACGTCTGCGCCCAGGAAATTGGTCAGGTAGTTAAGGCCAAATTCTTTTTGCATGGTCACGGATGCGTTGCCTAAGTAGTCGGCCACGTCCAGCGGATTGACAAAGGCGACAACTTCCGCGCCGTCGTCCTCAAAGATGGTTTGCACGTTGCCCCAGCCTTGCGCCAGTGCGCCTTGGAGACCCACGCCTTCGGCGGTCTTTTGTGCCGCTTTGATGTTGGTGAAGATGTCCGCCTTAATCTTTTTTTGTACTTCCTTAATCAATGCCGCGTCGGTCATGGTGATGGCGCGTTCGATGCCGTATTTTTGCACGTCCTCAAAGGCAACGGCCTTGCGGGCTTTTTGGTATGTGAGTTCTTTCGCTTCTGCGGGCTCAACTTTTACCTCGGAAAGCGGGATAATGTCGCCCTTTTCTACAGGTGCGCCGTCGATGGTTGCGACGGTTTTGTATACTTGGATCCTGTCGCCTACGCGCATCGGGAATTGGCGGTGTACGCCCAGCGCGTCAAGTAAGCCTTTGAGGCTGTCCCCAAATTTATTGGTGACGACAATCGCGTTCGCTGTGCCTAATTTTTCGGTGAGTTTTTCAGGTTTTGCCATAATTCTTTCACTCCTTTATCTAAATAATTCTAAGTTCTCGGCGACTGCCCTTCGGCGTTCGCCCTCGTCTTTGATGCTTAAAATATCTTGCTTGGTAAGCGGTTTATTTCCGCCCAGCTTCTTGGGTGTTTGCCCTTTCAGTCGGGCCTCCACCTCTTTGGTGACGGCGTCATTAAACGCTTCGGCGAACGCGTCGATGTTGGCCTTTGTGCTTTCTGCGTCCTCGGTGATTAAGCTGTGGACGATGCTGTCCGATACCGTGATATTCTGTTCGGATAGCATTTTTCGGGCGGTGGCACTCATTTCGCTGCGGACTTTGTCGGCTTTCAGTGCCGCCAACTCCTCGGCCATTTTTTGGTGCTCGTACTCCCGTTTTTTGTCCTCGTCCATCTCTGCAAGTTTCCGCGCCTCGTCCGCTTCTCTTAGGGCTTCGGCGATTTCTTCTTCTTGCTTTTTCTTCTCCCGGGCTAAACGCTTCTTGACGATTTCGTCCACGTCTTTGTCTGTGTACTTCTTTTCGTCCTCTTTCGGCGCTTGCTCTTCTTGGCCGCTGTCTTGGCCTTGGCTTTGGCTCTCGTCGCGTTTTTCGTCGTCTAATAATTTTTCGTCGTCCATGTTGTCTCCCCCATGTGTTTATAGTTTCAATGCTTAACTTCCCCCCGGCCTTTTTACGTCATGACGGCTCGGACGATAAAATCACTCTTTATAATGCGCCGCCGCTCCGCACTTGCAGAACGGGTGCATGGGAAAGTAATTTTCCCCCGGCATGGCTTTCGCCACCTCGAAGACTTGGCCGTCTAAATCTGCGCAAACGGGACAAGCGGTAGGCTCGGCGATGTACTCGTAATATTCGTAGCCCGCCACCTCGAAGCACTCTTTGGCCACCTCGCCTTGCACTCGCGCGGACTCGGTGATAGCGATTCTTCGGGCGGCGTACTCGCTGTATTCGATGTCCGCGCTCATGGCACTGTATAGCGTCCGCTTCCACTTGTTCGGGTTTTGTCCGCGGATAATGGACCGCGTGATGCCCTCTTCCAGCTTGCTTTTCAGGCGCCGTTGGTCCGCCCAGATGCGGTCGGAAAAGTCCGCCGCGTGGAAGTCTGCCCGAGCGATGGTTTTAATATCGCGGTTGATGCGCTCCACGCTCAACGGCTCGACGCCTAAAAACTCGGCCCGCTCGCGTAGCTCCGATTCCCCGGTCTTTACGATGTAGTCGCCGACGGTGGTTTCCAGCTGCCCGTAGGTGTCAATCAAGGACAAATTCACATTTTCTAGCAGCGCTTCCATGCGCGTGAGGCGGCTCGTGATATTTAATCTATCCAGCTGCCGCTTTTGCTCTTCCGTCAAATTGCCGCGAAGGTTCATGCGGCGCACGGCTTCAAGCGTGCGGCGGTAGTCGATGGCGTCGATGCGCCTGTTTGCCTCGCCCAGCGTGATGCCGTTTTTATCGGCATACCGGCCCATAAAGCGATATATTTCATCTTGGATGCCCGTGCGTAGGTCTTTATAGATGCTTTCCACGCGCTTATTAAATGCTTTATCCTCGCTTTTTCTGCGCCTTATGGCCGCTTGCTCACGCTTGGCGGCGTAAGCCCTCATTTTCGCGCGGTCTTTTTCCACGTCCATGGCCTAAAACTCCCTGTGCTGCTCGTCCATGTACTCGCGATAGTGGGCGTCACCTTGCGCGGCTTCAAGGTCGATCATTTCCATTTCCTGCTTGATGTCGTCCACCACCGATAGGGTCGACAAGGCCGTTGCTCTCGACGTGATCCCCATAAGCTGCGCCGCCGTCTGTGCTTCTTCGGCGGTGTTGTTGGGAATGTTGCGCGTAAAGATAAATTTGATTCCCGTTAAGTCCTCGGGTCGGATTGGCGTGTTGGGAATGTTCGATATCAATTCATAGCGGCGATTCAATCCTCGGACGAACTTCCGTTCTTTGACGTTGGCAAGGTTGGCCATGCTTTGGAGCTTGTATTTTAGGGCGATTCCAGACGCGGCCCCGAATTTCTCGTCGTTGATGTTTGCCACCATGGAGAGGTTAAAAATCAAGGTTTCCAGGCGGTTGATCAGGTTTTCCTGCGTCTCGTCCGCGTTGGGCTTTTCTAAAAATTTTACCTCGACGTTATCGCCGCCGATTGGGGCTTCCATGTTGATAATGCGGTTGTACTTGATATTTAAAAGGTCCTTATCTTCCACCAGCGCCCCTAAGATTGCCATGTAGGCGTCCGCGAAATAGTCCACGTCGTTGGCCTTCTCGCTGATGGCGCGGTTGTAGGCGTTTATCAGTGTTTCCACGTTTTCAAAGGCCCCTTGCAGCTCCTCGTTCTCCACGTACTCGATGATGGGGACGGCGCGGAAGTAATGCGGGACCGTGTCCGTGACGATAAGGTCGCCGTCGTCGTTTTGCTCAAAGTATTCGATGGCCGTGTCGTCCGATACCGTGCCGATAAGCTGCCCGTCGGCGTTTGTGGTGTATCGCACGCCATAAAGCGGCCGCTCTCTAATGCTGTTGTCGTAAATGATAAAGGCGTTCGTCGGGTCGATGTACGTGCTTCCGACGCGGGCGTCCTCGTCCACGAATAAAAGCTCGTAGCATCGCCCGTAAATGCTGCATTTTTTGCTTAACTCGCTGTTTAGGTCGTCGATGTCGTTTAGCCGCTCAAAGTCTTGGATAAAAGCGTTCGCCGCGTCGCTCTCGGCCGTTGTCTTAATCGGTATCCCCGTAAAAAAGCCGTTTAGCGTGTCGACGATGTATTTTGCATGATTGGCCACCAGGCGGTTGTCGGGCTTGTAATCGGGCTTGTTGCTGCTCTCCAGTAAGATTGCATGTTTGCCCATATACATATTTTTTAGGTCCATGTATCGCGCCGCCAGTAGCTTGTGACGGCCGATAAAGTCTTTTAGTACCTCATAAGTAAAATCGTCTTTGCTGTCGATGTTAAATTCGCGGCTGTCCGCTGTTGCCTTAATCTCCATGTCTCCCCCCTCTTATAGTGAGTGCTTAAAAGTTTGTACTCTGCCGCGGTCGCCCTTTCTCCAGCCTTCCACGCCATAGCGAAGGGCGGCCATGGCATCGTCGAAAAAGTCCACGGGCTCATCTAAGTATTGGCCGCTTGCTGCGTCTTTTTTCCACTTCCACTGTCCTATCTCTTTCAAAGTGTTTGTACAGGACGGGTCGATGTAAATCGTCCGCTGCTTTAGCCAGTCGATTTGCGTTTTTTGATACTTAATTCCCCGCGTTGTTTCCTTGCTGACGGGTCGCGCGTTGTAGCCTGCTTTCCGCCACATTTGGATCCGGTCGGGCTCCGCTGAATCGCACCACATGGGCGACTTCACGGGGAAGCGGCCTTCCGCCATGTCGATGATCTCTTCGGTGTCTTTTTCGTAAACATAAAGCTCGCGAAGGATATAAAGGTTCCCGTCCTTATAGCCGATAAGCAATATCGCGTTCGCGTGATTAAATCCAAAGTCTTGGCCGATGGCGACGGCGTCCATATCGCGCAAAGTGTAAGATGTTTTCTTTACTTCCCAATTCTCCAGGACTAAGCCGCCGACTTCGCCCCACTCGCCGAGGCCGTAAATGCGGTAGCCGTCGGGATCTAGTTTCTTCCGCCGCTCCATGCGCTCATGGTATGCGGCATCTATAAAGCGGTTGCCCGTGTAGTTGGATTGATGGGTCATGACGTTCGGGTCGTCCACGTCAAAAAATGCGGCTTTTATCCAGTGATTTTTTGATACCGGGTTAAAAGTTAGCTTTATTTGGTAAAACTGCCCGGCGGGTAGCTCTCCACGAAGGCGGTCGTCAATGATTTCAAAATCCGATTGCGTAAATTCTGTTGCCTCTTCCAGCCATACGTCGGTTAGCTTCCCACTTTCAAAGGTGATTGATTTTAATTTCTCCCGTTGTCTTTCGTCATTGCATCCGCGGAAAATAATTGTGTTACCGTTGGCGCACGTGATCTTTAGCGGCGATAAAGTCGCTTTCCAATATTTCCCGACGCCCATGCGATTGATGGCGCCTAAAAGCTCGGAAAAGGTGCTGTCGCGGTTGGTGACCTCGGACTTGCGCATAACAAGCAGGTTGCGGCCCTTGTCTTGCATAAGCCGTAAAATATACGCCTGCGCCGTGTCGACGCTTTTTCCGCTGCCCGCTGAACCTTTTAAAGCGATGTAGCGGCATCGGCTTTGGTGTACCGGCTTAAATGACGGGTTAAATTCCGCCTTAATCGTCGCCATAGTCCACCACCACGTGGAGATCCATGTCGATTTCGGTTTCTTGGCGGTCGATAAAGCCGCCATTGCATCGGATAATATGCTCCAGCGACTTCTGCCGGTCCTCGATGGACGGCGTAAACGTATATTCGATGTCTTTTAAAACCTCGCCCGTCGCCTTGTCAACCTTCCGGCTAACCGCCGTTTGCAGCTCGCCCCGGGCGATAGACGACGATATTTCCAGCGCCTCTTCCAGGGCCATAATTCGCTTGTTTTCTCCCGGCGCGGAAAGCTCGGCGATGTAGGCCATGATGTGCGGCTTTGCAAGGTTGTTGCAGCCTTGCTGCTTTGCGTTTGACGCCTTATATCCTGCGGCTATCGCGGATTGCTTGGCGTTGCCTGTAGCGGCGTAGTGCTCCGCGAAACGCTTTTGCTGTGGTGTCAATCTTTGTTTTTTGGCCATCGCTCCCCCCTTTCCGTGGCCACGAAAAAGCCCACGGTATAACCCGCGGGCCCTGTTAGAAAAATGTTGCATAAGGATATAGTCTTTGACAATACCAGCGTATAACGTAAAATGCGGGATTTTCGCAAAATTTATTCTTCGGCGGTACTTTTTAGGTACTCGTCATGTATATAGCGCGCATAACTCTCGTGTCGGCTGCCTAAATAAATGCTGATTTTTTGATAACTCCAGCCGTAAATATAACGACGCTCAAAGACTAAGCGGGTGCGGCTGTCGTCTATACCCGCGATAAAGCTTTCTATGCTCAATTTTGCGGCCTCACACTCCATTCGCCTATGTCTTAATATGGCCCTGAGTTTCTCCGCCGCCTGCGTCGATTCTACGCCTTCAACAGTTACTGATATACGCTGATATGGAAACTCCACGTTAGATGCGGTTACTTTGTCCGACGATACCCGCTCCAGTTTTTTGATACGGGCTTCAAGGCTTTTTATCTCTTTGAGTAAATACCGATACTGTCCCAGCGTCGCTTTATCCATGCTCCCCCCTTATGCTTTTCCCTGTGTTATGTATCGCGGCAAGGTCCCACCCCGCGCTCATTGTGCCGCGTAGCGCCCCGCGACGGCTTGCTCGGGCTTTCGCCCACTAAACGTAAAGTCGAAAAAGATGTTGTGCTTGCTTTCTGCCGTCGCCACCATTTTTTTCACCGGTCCGATAAATGCTCGGAAAGACCGCGCCATGCTTTCGCGTCGCAATCCATCCCAAGGTTTTTGCACTCGGCGATTTCTTTTATGATTAAGTCCTTGCTCTTTTCCGTCAATTCGTCGCTGTTGTCTTTTAGAATCTGCGCGATAATATCCACGATATACGTGCTCCGCCCCAGCGCGTATCTAAACGCTGCTATATATAATACTTGTTTTTCTGCTGTGTTCATTTTTCCCTCCACGTAAATTCCAGGCCGATCTCCTCTTCCAGCGCGCCCGTGATATCGTCAAGGCTGATGCGCCCGTCGCCTATATCGTCGGCCACCTCGGCCGCTACCTCGGCTTTTGCGTCTTTCTTGATCTGCTCGATCTGCGCCCAGGTGAGGTTATAGGTCGGCGTTTTATTTTTATTCTTCATCGGCAATGATGCTCATTTCTTTTTCATCGCCAATAATTCTTATTTCTTTGATTTCGTCGCCATTTATTACGCGATAGCCGCCGCTTTCGGGGATGCACACGAATCCGGTATCCTCGATTTGTTCCATCAAGGTCCCTGATACGTTCATCATTATTTTTTCTTCGCTTTTGTGTTTTTGGGTTTCGATCTTTGTTTCCACGACTTCGCCGTCGCTTAAATAAATTTTAATTCTCATTTTCTCCCCCCTAAAATGGCACGTCCGCGTTGTCTATCGGATAATAGCCTGCGTTGTTATCCTGCGGTGCAAAGCCGCCGCCTCCTGCCCCACTGTTATTTCCGCCACCACCGTTCTCCGCTGCGGCCTCTACAAAGTGCACGCGGTTCACCACAACGTCGGTGGTATAGACGCGCTCGCCGTTTTTCTCGTAGCTGCCCGTGTTGATTCGGCCTTCCACGGCGATGCGGTTTCCCTTGTGGAAATAATTTGCAAGCATTTCCGCGGTTTTTCCAAATGCCTTTATGCTGATAAAGTCCGCTGTCGGCTGACCGCTCGCTTCCGCTTCCTGCCGCTTTTCCTTGCTCATCGGGCGGTTTACTGCGATAACGGCGAAACAGTTCGCCGTGCCGCCTTGGCTGTATTTGAGTTCCGGGTCACGCGTTAAGCGCCCGTAAAGTGCTACTAAATTCATTTTTCGGCTGCCTCTCTTTCTGCCTCGTCCTTATACAGCAACGGATTCGATTTTTTTATAAATTCCCGTTCTTTTTCTTCCGCCTCTTCTACCGCCTCTAGCCTTGCGATATAGTCCATCGCCTTTTTTAAATCCTCGATACCGCCCTTTTGCTTGTAGCGGATCAAGTATTTAATGGCGTTACCTCGCAAAAAGCCCTTAAATTCTTCGGATCCTAAGATTTTTTCCAGTGCGTCCATGCTGTCGCTTCCGTCGCTTAAAACATAATGCGAAGGCGTGTTAAATTTGCTCATTTTTCCACCTCAAATTCTGCAATATTCACACAAAAAGGCACGATTCTATCCGCCTCTGTGTTTAGTACATAATCAGCAAGTGCCGTTTTTGCCTTCCCCAGTGATTCAAAAACACCGATAATTGATTCTTTACCGGATGCTCCCGTTGTATCCAGCACTACAAAAACTTTCATCATTTCCCCCTTTACTTTAGGTTTTTAATTCTCCAGTACACAAATGACGCCCACGCAATTAAAAGCGCTGCGTTTGATACTGCACGTATGATTTCGGCTTTTAGGTAATCACTCATCATTTCCCCCTAACTTTTTCACAATTTCCTTTTCTGCGTCGGACAGCTGCCATTCGTGGACCGCCTCTCCGCGGTCATTTATCCCGTCGGCCTGTCCCATCGCCTTGGCGTATAACCACGCTTCGGTGTCTTTCTCGGCTTCCACGCGTCGCGCCGCTGCGTCGTCGGATATTAAAAACCCGCCGCCGAAAATTGTTTTTTTATGCGGCTTTTGTGCGTCCAGTCGTCGAATAAATTTAATCTCGCCGCGGTTAAATTTTAGATCGCCATGCTGTGGCCGGATACGCCCCACCCTCGTGCCGGTTATCACGTGCGGCGGGTACTCGTATCTAATCACGGCGCCCTCTTCTGCTTCCTGCGCCTCTTTTATGGCGTCCAGCAAGTCGACGGCGGTGCGGACGGCTGCCACGTCCATGTTAGTTAAAAAAGATGTTTTTACGTTTGCACCGTTGTCGTAGGTAATATTCGCGGTGCACGATACAAGGCACAGCCCCCTTTCGATTCGTTTGCCGTGGCTAAAAAGCGTCAAGGCGGGCGCAAAGATAAAAAACGGCACCTCGTTGTCTAAGTAAAAATCTACAATTTCGGCAAGGATACTAAAGGGCGGGTTATCTACAACGGCCTTCCCCGTGTAGTCTTGCGCGCGATAATCACCGCCCGGATAAAACGGCCTCACAATGTCGGCGGCGTTGATCCCGTATTCCGACACCACCCAATCGCGGATGGCGTCATATACCTTGTCCGGTGTATAGCAATCATCGGTCGTTTTCTTCGGCTTAAATTTCTCGACAAATTCCTCGTATGTTTCGCCTGCTGCCATGCTTCCCCCTATCTAATACTCAAAATTTCCAGCTTTGGCGGCTTGCTCATAGCAAAAGGCGTCGTATGCCTCTACCAGCTGCTTTTGCTGCCACTTAACCATGGCCAGTATGCATTCCCGCGAATAGCAAAGTTTTCTGTCGCCCTCGCTTGTTGCGTCGTCAATCATTTTTTGCTTTTCTGCCGGATTCGCTTTTTCAAAGGCGATCGTGTCTTCTCTAAAATAATTGTTCATCGTCGCTTACCTCTTTATTTATTAGATCCTGTATGCAATAGTCATTGATGATCGGCTGTAGTAAATCAAAATCAGTTAGTGCGGCAGTATCTCCACTGTGGTACCAAACAAACGCCTTACCGTCGTTTCTGATTCTTTTAATCTTTCCTATCTCGTAACCGTTGATCCCTTTATAAAGCACTAATTGGCCTTTTTTAAAGTTCATGATAATTCCGCCTCATAAGTATCTAGCACATTTAACAACCCCTCTTTTAATATTTCTGATATATAATCTACTGTTTCATCTCTATCCACCACGTCGTTCATGTCTTTTTTAGCGTTGACCACCATTGTTTCTAATCCGTAATCAATACCGTCATAAACTGTGGTAGTCCAATTATCTATAATCCAATCTCTAAAATCTTCTTTTGGCGTGTTTATATTTATTGATGGTGTCAAACTTACATCATCAATTACTCGCAAACAAAAATCTCTATATTTTTTTGGCATGGTCGATTCTCCGAGTTCGTATCGGATTCTCTTGCGACTGATTAAGTCGGATAATTCTGTCATTTTTTCTCCTTTATCTCAATTCCCAAAGGCTCTAGTGGAATGGTGTAATCGTCAATGCTAAGCGTCATGCCATCCTCGTCCTTTGTAAGTTGCACCCAAAATTCATGATCGATAAATCCTGTGTCCGTGGTCATTAACCCTTTCACGGGCTTTTTTATTTTGATTGTTTTTTAATGTAAAATTCTTTCAATGCTTCTACGCTCCGCGTTTTTAACGCCTCGCCTAACTCTTTAACATAATCATTTGCCATCATCTTTCCCCCGTACTTCCAAATCCATCTTCGCCGCGCTGTGTACCGCTTAAATGCTCACTTTGCTCTAAAGGTACAGTCAAGTAGGGCATAATCACCATCTGCGCCGCTCTCGTCTTGGGCTCTATAGTTAAGTTATCCACACCCCTGTTGATAACTCTGATTCCGATCTCTCCCCTATAGTCACTGTCAATGATTCCCGCGGAATTGATCACGTCCAGGCCCTTACGTCCCAGCCCGCTTCGGACCACCACCAGCCCAAAACACCCGTCGGGTATCTCCACCGATAGCCGCGTTTCTAAGTCCGCGATTTCTCCCGGCGCAATGGTCACGGCCTCGTCGCCGTTATAGTACAGGTCAAGGCCTGCGGCCTCTTCGCTTGCGTATTTCGGCGGCATGGATCCTTCGCCGCGTAATTTATATCTCATGACTTTATATCTCCTCTCTTCCTCATGCGCTCACGGTTTTCTTCCGCGTACCCGCGCAGCATACTTTCTTCCATGCGCTTTTCTCGGGCGCGATCCAGGCGCTCACGCTCGGCCCGGTATATCTCACAACGGGCATGGCACCCGACGGCCCGGTCTTTGCATTTGTAGCAGCCGCGTTGCCTACCCACGGATCAAGTCCCCGAAGCCTAAAATTTCGAAGGCATCGTCGACGCTGCGGGCCACGCCATAAAGCACCGCACCGCGGAGCGAATCACCAAATGCTATTTGCTCGTCGCTTCGCGTTTGCTTCGGACGCTTAACCTCGATGAAGAACATTTTTCCGTCACGCCTGCGGTATCCGAACAGGTCCGGGAAACCCTCGGGCATCCCTTGAATGTATCGTCTGCCGTCAAGGCTTTTAAAGGTGCCACTAGAGGCCACCCAGCAGCGGCCGATTCCCGCTGCATTTATGGCGTCTTTAATATTTTTCTGTATGTTCGATTCTTTCAACGCTCCACCTCACATTCTTTTCGCCGATAATGACCCCGCCGACGGCGCTTATGACTTTGTAGCCCTCGGCGGTAAAATTGCGCGCAATGGCATCGCGCTCTTCGGCGCTACTATACGCTTGCGCCACTATGCTGACCGCTGCTTCCATGGATAAATTCATCGCGCTTTCTTTCCGCCATGGCATCCAGCTCATCGGGCGTGTACCTATCCGCAATGCGTTTATCTGCTTCGCCCGTTTTCTTCTCTTTGCTTGTAAAGTCCCTAAATTTGCCCGAGAGTATATCGGCTTTGAAACTATCGGCAAGCGGACGCGATATATATAGCTTCTCGCGCAACCATCGACTTTTCGAAAGCTCTTCTGCGATTTTTGTTGTCTCGGTCTCGGTCAACGTCTCCAGAAATGGCAGCGGCTGATCCTTGGGTACGGATAAAAGATTCCGTATGCGCAATTCTGCCTTTCCTTTCCTTTCCTCTACTCTACTTTCCTTTTCTTTTCTTTTCTTTCCTTTACTTTGTGTACTTACGGGAACATTATCTTGAGTTACTGATTCAGTAACTCCGGTTTCTGCGTCATTAACTCCAGTTACTTCTACATTTATCATCAGTAACTCGGCCTTCAATCCCTCTTTCTTGCGTTTCTCCGTCGCTTTGAAATACCGTTTTTGTATCCCTGTGGACGTTAAAACGTTGTAATCGTCGAACATTTGTTGGCTAAAAAAATCAACTTGCAGCGCCTTGTTTACTATTTCCGCCACTACGCCCTCTTTGATCCCGAGCGAATCAGAAATCAAGAACGCCACGTCTTCGTTCCAGTCCATGTAATATCCCTCGTCACCGTAAATATTACCGAGCAGGTGAATTATAACGGCGATAGAACTTGCGCCACATGCGCGTAAAATGCGCCTGATTTTTATGTTGCTTAAAAAGTCTGTATCCATCGGGTAGTACTCAATGGATTTTAGCAATGGCCTTGCCATATACACCCCCATTTATACAGCCTGCGAAGGACGCGCCCACCCTCACGCGGAACGCGCCACCCGCCGCTGCATATCTTAAAGTGCTTTACCGTCCAGCGCTTCTTTCGCCGCCTCAATATCGTCGATTATTGCGTCATAGTCGGCGACGATTATGTCGCTTGTATGCTCGTATCCCATACGCGCCATGGCGGCCCGTACGAGGCCCTCATCGCCTGCGATGGCGAACATGCGTTTTCGCTGCGCGTCGCTTATGGTTTCCGCCCTGACGATCTCTTCGACTTCGGCTTCGGCGATTTCTTCGGCGTCAGTTTCGGCCACTGCATCGTCTATGACAACGTGGTCACTGTCTAGGGCTTCATCGTCGACGGGCATCTCCTCTTCGCTATACATAGCTTGGAAGTCGTCGGGGAAGGCCTCTCTTAAAGCCTGTACTAAGGCCACCTTGCGAATCATGACGGCGGGCATCGACTTCCATGTCGCCGTATTACGCGAAAACTCGCTCATGGCGACGGTATGTTCTAGTGGAAAGTCCCAGCCCTCGACTGCGACCTTACAGAAACCGCCGACGATTTTTTCGTCCGGAGTGTAAAAAGTTCCCGGGCGGTTTTGATATGCGCCATTGTCTGTCTGTACTATGATTCCAGCGGTAAAACCTCTAAATTTAGGGTTAGCTTTCGCACGCTTTAAAAATACGTCTTTCCCGACAATTATCTGCGCCTGATTGTTTCCAAATTTTACAAGGTAGGCTTCCCGCAAAAACGGGTTAAGCCGTTGCGCCTTGCATAATTCCACAAACATTTTTACTTCGGCGTCGGTTACTTTTGAGGGATCGCCGCTTACCAAATACTGCTTAACGATATTGTTATTTAGTTCAATTTCTGTTCCGCCTGCGTTGTATTTTTCGATGTTTGCCATGATGTTCTCCTATCTCAATCTAAGGGATTTTTCGCGGACGATTTCCGCGCCTTCCGTTATTGCGCCGCTTTCGATTGCCTTCTTGATTTCGGCCTTTAGCGGCTTAATTTCCTTGACAAAAAATTCCTCGGGTATCTTTGTTTCGTCAGTGATCTCCACGCGCCCCGGGCCGTTTTGCAGAGACCATTTAAAGATCCCTGCTTCGACCTTGTCGCGGCCTATCTCTTCCAGGTTTTCTTTGACGTAGCGTTTTATGCTTTCGACGCGGTTTTTCGCCGCTTGCTTTTGCGCCCGAAGGCGCTTTTCCTCTTCCTCGTAGGCTTTCGCTTCCGCTTCTAAATTTCTGACCAGCTTTGCGACGTTTTCCAGCTTTTCTTCCAGGGCGCCGTCGATATTCTCCAGGGCTGCGGTGATGTCAATGTTGTCGTCCAGGCTCTCCATGGCCTCGTACATTTCGGCGATTTCGTATAATTTCATTGGATTTCCTCCTCCTCCATCAGCTCGCGGCATAGGCCTTGTATCTCGATTAAAAGCTCGGGTTTCTTTTCTTTCGCCCATTCGCCGATTCTGATTTGCTCGTCGTAGCGGTTGAGTTCGGATAATTTTTCTTGTAGTCTTTCGCCCGTTGTCGGACCGTTGGTGTTTTCAAAATACATTTTTTGCTCCTTTGTGGTATACTTACGTTGTATCTTTTCTTAATCGTGCGGCGGCTCATCGCTGTGCGATTTTTTTTATTTTCGTTTTTTCCAGGCATAAGTCGTTTTTTAGGACTGTAGTTTTTAGTCCGTGCGCGGCCTCTATCAAGTAAAACCGCCGCGTCTCGTCAATAACCTTGCCTGTAACGGTGCCAAAGTCGATTCTCGGCCTTCCGCCACTTTCGTGGGGCAATTCCACTGTGTACGCCTCACCGACCTCTAACGGCCTATAAAATGACTTGTAGGGCTCTGCCACTGCTTCCGCCTTCGGCCTTCCGATCTTCGGTGTTTCAAATTCCCCGAAGTCGATAGAGTCGGCTGCGTTTTCTTTCAAAAATTCCTTAAATTCTTGATCGTTTCGGTGACTTGCATACACGATGCTGTCGATCGTCACGTCGTCAAGACCCGCCCGGAATAGCAAGTGCCGATAAAGCGTTTCGACGCCTTTCGCGTTTTGCGCGTTTGTCCGCTCCCTCACCCTGTTTTTTATCTTTTTGAGGCCCTCAAGTGTTATGGTAGCGACCGATGCGGCCATATAGTCCAGCGGAACCCCGTTTTCGTACATATGACCAAGTTGTCTTGCGGCCGTCTCGGCGGGTACTAGATTACGGCTCATAGTATTCACCGCGCGCCTTGCTATATTCCACCGCCGCCGCTGCCTTGTTTACCGGCTGCATACTCATCGCTTCCGCGTATGCGTCGGCTTTTACGCCTGCGATCATTCCAGCGAAAAACACCGCGGCAAGTATGACAAATGCAAATAGTCGACGGTTCGCAACTGCGTTCGCGTCGCGGTAATCAAAGCGCCGCTGTACTAGTACTTTCTTCCGTGTCGATCTTTCCAACGTAGTCCTCCATCTTTTTCTTATAAATCACATACGAATAACGGCCTTTCATTTCGATGGCTGCGCCAAAGGGGAAAACGCCTTGCTGCAGCCCTGTTCGGATTGTCGTCGCGGGCTTCCCTAAGATTTCCGCCGCCCTCTCGACGCTTATTGTGTAAGTCATGTTTCACCTCGCGGTTCACATTGCTTGAACTTCTTGGTTAAAAAAATATTCTTGTACTTCCGACGGATCAATTCTCAACACTTCCATCGCTTTGGAAATTTCGGTTTGCTTCCAGGGTACGCGATTGTTAAGCTTCAACGAAATAGAGCGATCCGAAAGCCCCATCTCCGTTGCGAAATTTGTTCTGCTTATGCAGATTTCAACGATCCTTCCTTCTAGTTTTCTGTAATTATATTTCATCAATACCGCCTTTCTGTTGTTCACGTTTCTTGAACTATCTTTAGTTTACACCCCTTGAACTCTTTTGTCAAGGGCAAAGTTTTTATTATTTGAACTTTTGTTTTTGATGCTTGAACATAAGTATATAATGTAGTATAATAAAATCAGATTGGAGGGGAAAATGAAAAAGTCAAATACATCGGAACGGCTCCGCTTTTTAATGGCCGAAAGAAATTTAAAACAGGTCGATATTTTAAATAAGGCAAAGAATGTAGGCGGCTACTTATCCAAAAGCGCCTTAAGTCAGTATGTAAGCGGTAAAAGCGAACCGGATCAAGAAAAGCTGACGCTCTTATCCGAAATTCTTGGCGTAAGTGAAACGTGGCTTATGGGCTACGAAACAAGCATCGACGGTATAAAAAATATCTTTAGACCTATAACGAAAAAATCCTACCCGCTATTAGGAACGATTGCCGCGGGCGTCCCAATTTTAGCCGAACAAAATATCGAAGAGTATATAAACCTAGACAAAAAAATAAACGCGGATTTTTGCCTCCGCGTTTCCGGTGATTCCATGGTATTGGCCCATATTTTTGATGGCGATGTTGTTTTTATTCGGCGCCAGCCGGACGTGGAAAATGGGGAGATTGCCGCCGTTTTAATCGACGAGCGGGCAACACTAAAAAAGGTCCATAAATTTGGTGATCGAATAGAGCTTCGGGCGGAAAATCCACGATTTAAAACGATCGAACTAGACGATTCTTCGGCGGTGTCTATCCTTGGGAAAGCTGTTTACAAATTAAGCAAGATATAAGGGGGCGATACCATGAAAAAACCGAACGGCGCCGGGACTGTCTACAAGGTCAAGGGCCGCAAGCTGCGCAAGCCGTGGCGGGTAATCGGCCCGCCGCCGAAGCGCACGAACCTCGGCTATGTCGCCACGAAAAAAGAAGGCGAACAGCTGCTTTTAGATTATGACCGTAACCCGAAACCTTTTGAGGCGCCCACGCTTGCCGAACTTTATGACCGCTTAATGCGGACGAAAAAATTTAACACGGAAAAAACGCGGCTTATGTATGTCACGTCATGGACCTACTACGCGGACCTTGCCGACGAAAAAATAACAGATATAAAATCACGCCACATCCAGGATCTTATCGATGAACTATACGAGGATCGCGGGCTAAGCTATTCCACCGCACAAAAAACAAAGGTCTTGGCATCGCAACTTTACAAAATGGCCCTTGCCGACGACTACGTGGGTAAAAATTACGCCGAGTTTGTCACCCTCCCGAAAAAGCCGAAGCCCGACAATCGCACCTTTACCGCAAACGAAATCGAAAAACTAAAGGCGGCATCCAGAACGAACGTTTGGGCTAAAATGATCGTCGCTTTAATTTATACAGTTATGCGCCCTTCCGAGCTTTTAAAGACGCTAAAATTTAATGTACACCTAGACGACAATTATATCATCGCGGGCTGTAAAACCGACGCGGGAACGGATCGCTATATCCCGATTTATAGAGATGTAAAGCCCCTGATAACGTACTTTTACAAAAAATCAAGGTCCGAATATTTAGTCACATTTAATGGCAAGCCCGTCACGTATCGCTATTTTTTAGATAGATATTACGAGGTCATAGAGGGCTTGGGGATCACACGCCTAACGCCACGAGCCTGCCGCAAAACGGGAATAACCCTCTATCAAAATATGGGTATTGATAAAATCGCCCTGCAGCGGATCGCCGGGCACGCAAGTTTTGAGACGACGAATAAGTATTACACCGGGGATATATCAAAATCACTGCAAGACGCGATAAGTGTATTAAACGCAAAATAACAATCGGGGCGCGGCCTATATATTGTGGTGCTATTGTGGTGCTACGCACACGATTTTCCACCACCGCCCACGAACATTCGCAAAATAGAAAACGGCTCGAAGCATTGAAAACACTGAAAACAAGCCGTTCCGAAAAAATAATTTTGTTTTAATTATAGAACTCTTAATCAGTGGGCCCAGGGTTCGAGTCCCTGAAGATGCACCAGATACGCGGAGCTTCGGCTCCGTTTTTTTATGTCTTTTTCCCACAAAAAAAGCAACGGTTACACGTCGCTTTTGTCTTTGTTTTTCCAATAGAGGTCCCACACTCTTTTCATCAGAATATCTTTGTCCCGCTGCCCGATCTTCTCTGAAGCCAGGGCTTTTTTCATGCCGTTAAAGGACTGGCGCAAGATTTTGTAATCGTCGTAGGCCGCATCGTCTTTTTCCGGCGTGGCGAATTCCTCGTCTTCGTGGAGCAGATCATTCACATCCACGGAAAAAACATGGGCCATTTTTTTGTAAATGAGCTGGTTTTTCGGGTAGCTGTCGCCGGATTCGTAGTTCTTTACCGTGCGGACACTTACCCCCAAGGCGTCGGCCAGTTCCTGTTGAATCCAGCCTTTTTCCGTGCGAAGGGTTTTTACTTTTTCTGCAAAAGTCATCGAATCACCTGCTCTTGTATAGTCCTAATTCCGTTTGTCTAATCATGATACTGCCCTCGGGCAATCAGAGAAGTTCGGCAGCGGCCTCTCTACCCTCGTGGGCATCCTCGAAAAAAAAGCCCTGCAAAAGCAGGGCATGCATTGTATTTATTTTCCTAGAAAAAAGCGGTGCTGTCAATGAAGATCTTCTTCCCCTTTTTCCTCTTTCGACCTTTCCGGTGCATCTTCCGCCCCATTTCCGCCGCGATTTTTTTCTAAAATTTCCATAAATTCCGCGCCGGTAATGGTTTCTTTCTTCAAAAGGTAGTGGGAAATGGCGTGAAGGCTGTCCACATTTTCCGTAAGGATCTTGTGGCTCTTTTCCTGCGCCTTGGTGATGATGGCGCTTACGGCCATGTCGATGTCGAAGGCACGGCGGTCGGAAACGGCCAAAGTGGTGTCGCCGCCTAAATAGCGATTGGTTAGGGTTTCCATGGCCACGAAGCCGAACTCGTCGGTCATGCCGTAGCGGGTAATCATGGAGCGGGCAATTTTCGTGGCCTGCTCGATGTCGTTAGATGCCCCGGTGGTGCGGGTATTGAAGATCAATTCTTCCGCCGCGCGACCGCCGGTAAAGGTGACGATTTTGTTGAAGGCCTCTTCCTTGCTGATGAGGAATTTTTCTTCTTCGTCCACCTGCATGGTGTAGCCTAAAGCGCCGCTGGTTCGGGGAATAATGGTAATCTTATGCACCGGCGCCGATTCCTTTTGCATGGCGGCAACCAGAGCGTGGCCCACTTCGTGGTAGGCGATGATTTCTTTTTCCCTTTGACTGATGACACTGTTTTTCCGTTGGTGGCCGGCGATAACCACTTCCACGCTTTCCATTAAATCTTCTTCGCTCATTAATCTGCGACCGCAGCGAACGGCGCGAAGGGCCGCTTCATTCACCATATTGGCGAGATCCGCCCCGCTGGCGCCGGCAGTGGCTTTGGCCACGGCATTGTAGTCGATGGCCTCTTCCTTCTTTACATCTTTCGCGTGAACCTTCAAAATGGCCTCGCGGCCGGCGAGATCCGGCAGCTCTACGGGAATGCGGCGGTCGAAACGGCCGGGACGCAAGAGGGCCGGGTCCAAGGACTCGGGGCGGTTCGTGGCCGCGAGAATGACCACGCCGCCGTTACCTTCAAAACCGTCCATTTCGGCTAAGAGTTGATTCAGCGTTTGTTCCCGCTCGTCGTTGCCCGAAAAACCGGCGCCGTCGCGCTTCTTGCCGATGGTGTCGATTTCGTCGATAAAGACGATGCAGGGCGCTTTGTCCTTCGCCTGTTCAAACAGGTCACGCACCTTGGCGGCGCCGAGTCCCACGAACATTTCCACAAATTCCGAGCCGGAAATAGAGAAAAAGGGCACGCTGGCTTCTCCCGCCACAGCTTTGGCCAGGAGGGTCTTCCCCGTACCCGGCGGGCCGACGAGAAGGGCTCCCTTGGGAAGCTTGGCGCCGATTTCCGTGTACTTGCTCGGGTTGTGGAGAAAATCAACGATCTCCGTTAAATCATCCTTGGCCTCGTCCTGCCCCGCCACATTGGCGAAGGTAATTCCCTCCACGCTCTGATCGTAAATCTTCGCATTGCTTTTGCCGAAGCTCATGGGGCCCACGCCCCCTTTGCCGCCCATGGATTTCGTCATGGAGCGCAGGAAAATCTGTCCCACGGCCACCATAACCACCACCATCAGGGCGAAGCTCAAGAGGCTTTGCAAAATCGGATTCATTTCGCTGGGGAACTTGCGATCAAATTCCACGCCATTGTCGTAGAGGCGATTGACCAGACTTTCGTCGGGGAAACGGGCCGTTTCATAGCGCACATCCTTTTCCCCTTTTATGGTAAAGGCGATTTGCTTATCCGCAATATGGGCTTCCTTTACCTTCTTTTGATCCACATCGGACAAAAATTCATTGTAGCTGACGCTTTTGATCTTTACCGGATCCCGCAACATCTTCGGCATCAGCATAAACGAGATCAAAAAGACCAGTACAATTCCGATGGCGTAATATATAAACATCGGTTTATTTATATCTTTTTTCATCGACTCCTCCAATCATTCTATCTTCTATGTATATCCATCTATGAATAAATTATGCAATCCGGCGATGGATAGATCTTACCACAGCCTTCGGATCTTTAAGCGTCGGTACAAAAAACTTATCATCATCTTTGCCATTGAGGGCAATAGTAAAGTCTCGTAAAGAAATACCCCGTTGGCACCGCGATTTGTTTCAATCCCCTGCCGCTGTGGTAAAATAACCAATAACAACAACGTTTTAATGACTGAGGAGGAAAGATGAAAAAATTAAAATTAACCGCCATCACAGGCGCCTGCCTGGGCCTGCTTCTCGTGGCCACGGGTTGTGCCAAAAATGCTGCACAAGCGGAAGAAGCGAATAATCAGGTGGAAGTCGTTGAAAACCAAAAGACATCGGAAGATTTAAACAAAGAAGCCGCCGAAAACAAGGCCAATGAAGCCAAAGAAAAAGAGGCGAAAGGCAAAGAGGACAAGGACAAGAAGGGCGAAGAAAAAAGCTATGAAGTCACCTTGACCTACCCCTCCTCCGACTACATCGTCAACGGCGACGAAGAAAATAAAAAAGTCACGGAACAAGCGACGATCAAGGCGTCGAAAGACGACATCGTTACGAAAGTATTGAAACAATTGGCCCAAAGCCCGAAGGCCGAAGGCGCCGAATCCGTAGGCTTGGATAAATTTGATTTCTCCAAATCCAAATTAGACGGCACCACCGCTATCGTGGATCTTTCAGGCGATGTTGCCGGCGGTTCCCTGGAAGAGGACGTGCTGGCACGTTCCATCGTCAACAGTTTGCTTTCCGTGGACGGCATTAAGGCCGTGGAATTTACCATCAATGGCGAAAAGGCCGAAAGCCTTATGGGCCACGTGGATATTTCCGAACCCTTTACGAAAAATCTGTAATCGAAAAGAACCCTTGAGTCCGGCGAAAACCGGGCTCTTTTTTTGCGTCTTCAAAGGGTCACGAATCGCAAAAAATTCTCCAACGAAAAAAGCCAAGGGGATTCCCCCCGTGGCTTTAAGACGTCGGTCCGTTGAGTTTTAAATTTTCTTCCACCGCCGACGGATCGCCCGTCTTTGCCTTGTCCAGCATTTCCTTGAAAAAGCTTCGCGTCGCGTCGTCGCATTTTTTCGGGCTCATGTAGTTCATCGTCGGTGCCTTTTCCAATTCTTCGATGGCTTTGTCGGCCCGTGCTTTGTCCGTCTTGTAATTATCCAACCATTCCTTTTCCCAGGCTTCTTCCCAATATTGGGACGCCCGCGTGTCGCCATAGCCCGCTTGATATTCGGCGTCTTTCTCGCCGTCTAATTCCGTCGGCAAGGTGTAATTGTCGGGCCAATTTAAATCGGCTACCGTTTCTTTAAATTCCTTGTTTGCAACATCGTAGGAATGAAGGCCTTCCGGATTGCCTCTATGACAGGCGCAAAGGCCGAGAGCCAGGGCGAGGATAAAGGACACGCACAGGATTCGCCTAAATGTTTTTCTCATATCAATCTCCTTTTCAATGTAAAAGCATTTCTACATCTCAAAGAATAGCATGGCTCCCGTTGAGAGTTTTTAATTCCCTTCTACGATATTCTTACTTTTTTCCTACTTTCTGAACGTCAATCGAAAACACACTTTGTTATCTGCGCTTTCCGCTGTGATCGCCGCCCCGTGGGCGCGGAGAATCTCCCGCGCAATGGCAAGGCCTAAACCGGAACCGCCGGCGGCGTGTCGCGACGGATCCATGCGGTAGAATGGCTCGAAAAGATTCTCCAACGCGTCCTCGGGAATGGTCTTACAGGCGTTGATAAAGTCGATGGTCACCCCCGCCTCACTTTCTTCGACGGTCACTTGAACGGTGCTGTCCTGATCGCCATGCAAATAGGCATTTTTTAATAGATTGCCGAAGACCCGAGACATTTTGTCGCCGTCACAGGAAAGGTATACTTTTCCCGGTACGTGGAGTTTACATTCCATGCCCTTTTCGTCGAAGAGGGGTTTAAATTCAAAAATAATCTGCTCCAAGAGAAGGCTCAAATTGCATTCGGCAACCTCCAGCTTTAAATCGGACAAATTAAATTTCGTCATTTCAAAAAATTCATCGATTAAATCGGAAAGGGCCCGGCTCTTTCTCAAGGCGACATCGAGGTATTTCTCCCGCTCCTCGTCGGACAATTTTACATCGCCGCACAATAGATTTAAGTAGCCCACAATGGATGCCAAAGGCGTCTTTAAATCGTGGGCCAAATTCACGATTAAATCATTTTTCTGCTTCTGCCTCTGCGCTGCCAAGGCTTCGTTTCGAATGGATTCCGCCTTTAGTGCATTGATTTTTTCGGCAATGGCGGCGAGTTCCGGCGACAATTCAATGGCGCCTGCTTCTTTATCGAAAAGAAGGCTTGTGGCTTCCTGCAATTCATCGACGTAGTGAACCAATTGCTTAAATAAACGGTAAGTGGCAAGCACAATTAAAAGCACCCAAATGCCCAGCGCCGGATAGAGCAAGTAAAGGTCCCGGTAATATAAGTAATTGAAAGGATCATGGCCGTTCAGCCATCGACGCAAACAGACGCTGATGAATATTGTGGCGAAAAACACCGCGGCGGTTATGACAACAACTCGGATCACGTAGCGCTTAAAAATTCCGCGGAGCAAAAAGTCGTTGTTAATTTTCGATGACATAGCCTACGCCCCAAACCGTTTTAATGTACTTGGCATGGCGACCGGAATCATGCATCTTTTCTCGAATCCGCCCGATGTGCGCCATCACCGTGTTGTTGTTATCCATGTACTTTTCCCGCCAAATGGCTTCGAAAAGCGCCTCCGATGACACGACATCTCCCATGTGCTCGCACAAATACCACACGATTTCAAATTCGATGGGCGTCAGGGAAAGGGGCTTTTCATTTAGGGTGCATTTGTGCTCCCTTTTGTTGATGACCAAGCCGCGAACGGAAATCTCTTCCTCCGGCCCGCCGATCCCCTGATTGTATCGGCCGCTTCGGCGAAGTTGCGTCTTCACTCGGGCCACCACTTCCAAGGGGTTAAAGGGCTTGGTCATGTAATCATCGGCCCCGACAGTGAGGCCCAGAATTTTATCCCCAAAATCAATTTTCGACGTAAGCATAAGAATAGGAAAAAAGTAGTTTTCCCGAATCCTTTGGCACAGACTGAAACCGTCTAAATCTTCCAGCATAATGTCCAAAATCATGGCGTCCGGCGGATTCGCTTTGATTTTTTCGAGGGCATCTTTGCCGTCAAATGCCGTTTCCACGGCGTAGCCGTCGTTACGAAGATAAATCGCAAGCAGTTCGCAAATTTCTTTCTCATCATCGACGATAAGGATTTTTTCTTTCATGGCGTTTCTCCATAAGTCTTAAAAATGTCTTCCTCTCATTTGACTTCACTATACCACGAATCCGCTTTTTCATTGCAATAATTTGTTTAATGCGCTTCTGCATAATAAAACAAGCCCCCTTTTTCGGAGACTTGTTCGTAAGAGAATCTGAAAATTCTGTTTATTTTTCTCTGTAATCCGTGCGATGGGCGAGGGCCGTGGCCACGGTGAGCTCGTCGTAATACTCCAAATCGCCGCCGACGGGGATGCCGTGGGCGATGCGGGTAATGTGGATGTCCACATCGGCCAAGGTGCGAGTAATGTAGCGGGCGGTCATGTCGCCGTCTTTCGTGGGATTGGTGGCGAGTATGAGCTCCTTAATGGGCTCGTGCTTGAGACGCTCCAGAAGTTCTTTAATCCTCAGGTCGTTGGGCACAATGCCTCGCTCCGGCACGATGACGCCGTGGAGCACGTGGTACAGGCCGTTGTACTTGCCTGTGGCTTCCATGACCTGTACATCTTGTGGCCGCTCCACCACGCAAATCACCGTGCGGTCCCGGTGGTCGCTTTTACAAATGCGGCAGGGATCGGAATCGGTGTAGTCGTGGCAGATGCTGCACTCCCTTATTTTTTCGCGGGCTTCCTGAATGGCCTGAGCCAACTGCTCCGCCTCCTCCGGCGGAGAATCCAACAAAAAGTAGCTGAGGCGCCTGGCCGTTTTCGTGCCGATCCCCGGCAGACGGCTCAAGCGATAGATCAGCTCTTCCAGGGGCTTATCCATCGCTAAAACAGGCCCGGCATATTGAGGCCGCCGGTTAAGCGGGACATTTCCCCTTCCGTCTTTTCTCTCGCACTGTTCATGGCTTCGCGAATGGCGGCGAGAATCAAGTCTTCCAAGGTTTCCACGTCTTCCGGATCCACCACGTCGGGATCGATGGAAAGGCGCAGGAGCTCTTGCTTTCCGTTGACCACGGCGGTAACGACGCCGCCGCCTGATGTGGCTTCAAATTCCTGTTTGTCCAGATCCGCCTGCATTTTTTCCATATCCTTTTGGAATTTTTGTACCTGCTTCATCATATTGTTCATGTTTTTTCCGCCCATATTGGGAAATCCCTTAGCCATAATGCCTCCTTATTCTTTTTCAATAATTACATCTTTAAATACGCGCTCAATGGACCGAAGCACTTCGTCGTCATCATCGCCGATGGCTTCCACCGCCACCGTGGTCTCCGGCCCGAGGGCTTCTTTTACGCCTTCAAGCAAAGCTTTTTCGTTGGCCGCTTTTTTCAGCATCTGCAAATGGAATGTAAACTTCGGCTCGAAGAGAATGGTGAGCTGGCTCCCCTCCATTTTCGTGGTTTGCGCATCTTTTAAGAGGGCCGCGCAGGCCACGCTTTTCTCGCGCACCGCCGATTGTACCCCTTGCCAGGTCTCTGCCGAAAGGGCCGTCTTTTCGCCTTCGATTATATCACGGCCCCCATCATCCCTCAAAGCTTCTTCCGCTTCGCCTTGCTCGACCTCGGGGGCTTCGGGGCGCGTTTCTTCCTTCACTGGGGCTCTTTCTTTCTTCTCTTCATCGGCTTTCACTGCCGCCGGTTTTCGCGGCGTCAGCCGAAGGGCCGCCTCATCGGGCAATTGTCCCCCTTCTTTTAAGTGAAGGGCTTTTAATAGTAGAATTTCCACCACGGTCTTGGGATCCTTGGCATAGCGAAACTGCTCCCGCCCCTGTTGAAAAAGCTGAAGGACTTGAAAACCGTAGCCTTCCTCTAAATTCTTTGCGTGGGCTTCGAAAGCCGCCCCTTCCTTTTCGCTAAGGCCTTTGGGAATGGCGTGGGTGTAGCCGTAAAACAAAAGGTCGCGGAAGTAGTCGATCAACGCGTCGAGGAGAAGAGAAAAATTCTTCCCCCGGTCGTAGGCGCTGTTCAGCGCATCGACGATGAGGGCGCCGTCCGAAGCAATGAGGCCGTCGACAATGCGGAAAATCCCCTCTTCTTCCGTAAGACCCAGGGCGTTTTGTACCAATTCCCCGTCCACGACGCCTTCCCCCATGGAAAGGACCTGATCCAAAATAGACAGGCTGTCTCGCATACTGCCGTCGCTGTGGGCGGCGATGACCGCCAGGCCTTCGTCGGTGTAGCTTCTCTCTTCCAGATCCAAAATCCGGGCGAGCTCCCCTTGAATGGCTTCTTCTTTTAAACGGAAGAAGGTAAAGCGTTGGGCGCGGGACAAAATCGTGGCGGGAATTTTTTCCGGCTCCGTCGTGGCCAAAATAAACAGGGCGTGGGCCGGGGGCTCTTCCAAAATTTTCAAGAGGGCATTAAAAGCCCCCTTGCTCAACATATGGACCTCGTCGATAATGTAGACCTTTTTCTTCGCCACCGCCGGCGCATAGGCCACGTGTTCGCGAATCTCCCGTATGTCGTCCACGGAATTGTTGCTGGCCGCATCGATTTCCATAACATCGAAGAGGCTCTCGTCTAAAATGCCGCGGCAGACCTTGCATTCATTGCATGGATTGGCCTCTACCGGCGACAAACAGTTCACGGCGCGGGCAAAAATTTTCGCCACCGAGGTCTTTCCCGTGCCTCGGGTACCGGAAAAAATATAGGCGTGGTGAACGCGGTTTTCTTTTATTTGATTTTTCAGTGCGGTAATGGTCATCTCTTGGCCGACGACGTCGTCGAATGTCTTGGGCCGATACCTTCTGTACAGTGCTTGCATAATCGCCTCCGGCTATTAGTATACATGAAAAGGTCCCGACGAGAAACAGATCCCTTAGACCTTTCTTCGATCGAATCCGAAAATTTTGACCATTCCTTCACGATTCTATCACATGAGGCGGTTATACTAAGGCTACATCAATGATATGAATCTTTTAGGAGGTATTTCGAAATGAAAAACTTAAAGAAAATCGCTAGCGCTATGGCAGTAGGTACCCTTATGTTCGGTCTCGTTGCTTGCCAACCCAAAGCTGACAAAGCTGAAAACGCTGCAAACAACGCTAAGAACGCTGCTAACAACGCTGCTCAAGAAGCTAACAACGCTGCTAACGAAGCTGCTAACAAAGCTGACAACGCTGCAAAAGCTAACGCTGCTGCTGACAACGCAAAAGCTGCTGCTGACAACGCACAAGCTGCTGCTGACAACGCTGACAAAGCTGAAAACTCCGCTAAGTAATCGACGATTCGATTTAGAAAAAGCTCCGGCATCCCCGGAGTTTTT
>NZ_JBBKBU010000004.1:0-89293 GCF_037892835.1 Peptoniphilus sp. HCN-40583 | reverse complement strand
TAAAAAACGGTTTCTTTCTTTATTTTTTTGCTTCCATTTTTTCGTTGCACGCATTTGGCTTTTAGATGTTTTCTTTTCCATCCTAAACTCCCTTGCCGTGCAATTTTTCTATTACGTCTGATAGGATTCTACGATCAATAGGATTCAAATTTTCTTTATTTAAGTTCATTGTTAGATCATAGATAGATTGAACTTTCGGATTTGCTTCCTCACCTGCTCGCTCGTTATATCTTTCGTTGTAGTCGTGTATATTTATTGCAATATTTCTAATCTTGAATATTTGACTTTGATTTGTATTTAAATCAGTTAGCCTTATTTTTTTCTTCGATTGTGGCTCAATTTTATAACCGTTTAAAGTCGATTCATTGTGTACCATATCGAAAATAACGGTTTCTATTTCGTCTATACTTTTCCCGGAAAAACGATTGTTTTTTTTAGGATTATTTTCATCATTAATAAATAACTCGCTTACTGCGTCAGGTATAAACTCTTTGTAATTATCTATTATACTAAGAGCTTCTTTAACATTAATTTTTCCTGATAAAAAAGACTTCATATCGTCTTCTCTTAAATTGTTTTTTATTTTTGTATAGTCAGCTACTTGACGTTCTTTTAATCCTATATTTTCAGCAATAAGCTTTCTAGTAAGTCCCTTTACCGATGGGTCTAGCTTTTTTAATTCCTTAATATACTTTTCTAGAAAAACTATTTCACGGTATTTATCTTGTACAGATCGATTATTTTCATCATGGTTTGATTGCACAACGGCTATTTTAGCTTTTATGAGATCTAGGGAATTTTCAATCGGGAACAGAATACAAGGTACCATTGCGTCACCATGTATTGCTATTTTTGCTCTGCGATGTCCATCAATAATTGTATATTTGCCACTAGGATTCTCATATACTAATAAAGGTTTTTGGATTCCATATTGATCTATACTTTCTCTAAGTTTTTCATCATCCTCCGGATCCCTTTCATAAATTAGATTCTCTGGATCGATTAGAAGATCCTCGGGATCTAAAAGAATAATATTATTTGTTTCATTCATGTTAAGTTCCTTCTCCGTTTATTATTACTGTAATTATATCAGATAAATGTGCAATGACACCTATCTATGAGAGAGAACTTATAGTTATATGAGCCTCGCTTAACGCAAGGCTCTTGTTTTATTGTTCACTACTATCAGTCGGTGCTGCTTCTTCAGGAGACGCGACGATTTCGTTTGTGTTTCCGTCTTTGTTTATTTCTTCTTCGATCTTTGTTTTAACTTCTGCAACTAAAGCCTTCTCTTCCTTAGTGAAGGAAGTTTCCTTGGCTTCAGATTGTACTACGGATTCAGATTCTCCATTGATTTCATCGGTGATTTGACCTTTTACATCGTCAATCAGTTTCTTTTCTTCTTCATCCTTTCGTTCCTCAGCTATTTTTTGTTTTTCTGTTTCGTCAAAAGTATATTTTTCCTTACCTTTTAAATCTTTTCCGTATAGTTGTACAACAACGACTCGAGATACACCGCTATCTTCGTAGTTGCCTACTCCTACGCCTACGTTCCTGTCATACTCATTATGCTTCATAACCTCATTGTGTACAGGAGAATTAATAAAGTTATCCAAAGCACGTTTCATTTCTGATTCAGATAAAGTCCCACGTATATTCTGAATATTTTCACCGGCAAAGTCGTTCATTTTCTTAATTGCATCGCCATTCGTTCGAGTATGGCTAATGGTTCCGGTCGTCATTTTTTCATATACAATTTCAGCAACACGTTCTTTTGCAATTTTGACTAGTTCTTTATTGTCTTTGACTTTAGGAAGCCCGTTTTCTTTTCTGTAGTTATTCAAAAGATCGAGATGTTTTTGAGCCATAGCCTCATCATATCGAACTTTAACAGTAGCGGTTTTTCCATCTTTTAATTTGACGGTTATCTCTTCATATACGATTTCAGGCGTTTGTTCTGGGCTTTCATCTTGTTCTTTTTTATCAGAGTTCTCACCTTTTGAATTGAAGAGCTTATCAAAAGCTTCGTTGTCTTTGCTTAGATCGTCATAGATCTTTTTGTTAGATTCTTCATCTTTCAGAATGTCCAGGAGATCTAAAGTGCCTTCTTCTTTTTCCTTGGGTTCTTCAGGTCTTGTTCCAGGTTCTTCTGTTCCAGGGGTTTCTACACTGAAATCAAACAGTTTATCAAATACTTCGTTATCTTTGCTTAGATCATCATAAATCTTCTTATTCGATTCTTCATCTTTCAGAATGTCCAGGAGATCTAAAGTGCCTTCTTCTTTTTTCTTGGGTTCTTCAGGTCTTGTTCCAGGTTCTTCTACAGCTTTCGAATCTTTAACTGTGTCTTCGTCTTTCGTTAAGATATTACGAACATAATAGGTTCTGCCGGAGTCATATGCTTCTAATAGATTCTTTAGAGCTTGTTCATTTACTCCTTCGTTAGAGTAAATTACGTTAGATAAAGAAATTTCTAAGCCATTAACTAAAGCAGTCTTCTGATTTAACTTTAAGTGAATAATTTTTCCATCCTTTTCAAGAATTAGGACGCCATCTTTAACAATTACTTTAAATCCCATTTTTTCTAAGTCTGCAATTTTCAAATACTTAATTCCATTAATTTGAATCTTCTTGTCATTCGCATTCACAGGAGCATGGTTGGCATACGCTACCCCTGCTGAAGAGAGCATAGTTGTAGCTAATGTTACGGACAATACACTTTTGACTAACATTTTCTTTTTCATTTTAAACCTCCATACGAAATGTGATTGAGTTATATCTTGGTTAGATGATATCATGTGCGATTGCACATATCAACTAAGATTTTGTAAATTCTTCAGATTATGTTTTTAATCTTAGTGTAATAAAAACGATTCAAGCTTCGTTCGTAAAGCTATCTCTTCAAAAGTGAATGGATAAAAGAGTCATTAATCATTTTCTTTATTACACTAAAAGGGAGTAAATTACTAAATATTTAGGTTCTATCTTGAACCTACATGAATTGGTCTATAAATTAAAATCAAACAATTCTTTGATATCCGTTACTTATGGTTTGATAAACTTTTCGAAGTTTATTTTAAATTGAGTCTGACCAGAATTATAATAAAAAAATAGTGCCGGTGTTTCCACCAACACTATTAACACTATTTAATATAGAATTTCCTCTTACTTTCCTACTCGAACTGTCATCAGAATATCATCAATATAGTCGTAAGCTTTTTCGAAGTTTTCCCTTAGTGCCTTATCTTGAATTTCCGCTGGATCTCCTCGGAAATCTGCACCGTAGTAGATGCCATCTTTATGAGCAAGGATCACAGGACCATTACACCAATCAGTCCTCGGATTTTTGACTTTTGAAAGGCGAAAGAGAAAACCATCGCCACCTATTTGTTCATTCGACTTTTCATAGAAACAAAGCTCGTCGTTTTCGAGCTTGTAATCAATATTTGCATCTTTCGGTAAAATAAAGGACATATCTATTTCCTTGATGTAGATCCGTTTCGCTCCAGGAATATCCTTTTGAGGATAGCTTCCGACGGTGACGATGCGCTCGTTTGGCATCCATTGGACTGAAAGCCCCGTCGCCTCCCCTAAGTAACGCGCCGGAATAAATGTGCGATTTTTTTCTAGATATGGCGCGACATCCATCGCCACATCTTTTCCGTTTTGACGATAAGATTTTATTCCGATCGTCATCACGACTTTTTCTTTACCTTTCGTTAAAGTTGCTTCCTTTTTATCTTGATTCCACGACACGACATAGCCTAATTCTTCAGTGACCGCACGCAAAGGAAGAAACGTTCGATTGTGACGGATAACGGGCATCACATCTTCTTCTAAGGGTTCCCGCCCATTAACGTAAACTCCAACGTAACGTCCAACAGGAGAAGGTCCCTTCGCCAAGGCTACTGAAGGGAGAAGCAATAAACATGATAACAATACTGCCATCTTTTTCATTAAAGGCCTCCTACACTCATTCATCTATGCATTCATCTATCTATACGTTAAGCTATCTATGGATCATATGCCATTATACCGAATAGCTTTATACTGACTCTCTACTTTCGATTTTGAACGTATTGTATGAGATACTCGATCATATCCATTTAATTTCGTTGCTTCATACAATACATAGTCCCCGTTGCTGTCACGCTTTTCAAATAACATAACGTGTTCTTCCGGATAATTCAGGGCATCTCCTGGTTGCAGACTGCTATACGAAATCCGTCTTGCCACATTTTCAATTGTAGTTGTGCCTCTTTTGGATGTTAGGCCCCAACATCTACTTACATATCCTGAGCAATCTAAACCAAAGGTATTTCCAACTTTGCCAGACCTTGTATTAATATTTCCTGCTCTGCCACCATTCTTTAACCCTCGAATAAACGATTCCTTAGTGTCAAAGCCACCCCAACAGTATGGCATACAAGTATATGTTCCAGCGCCATTAATATAACTAGGTTTAGAGTAACCTCTCATTGCACTGATGTTTCTACTGGTACATTTCCACGAGAAAGATGTATGGTATGAACGAGCAATATTCATAATTTGACTCCTCGAAATTGAGGCCTGCACCGGAGAAGGCACTACTTCAGGGGAAATCTCAATTCCACTCTTCTTATCAATAGTTTCTGGTTGGCCTTCTACAGTAGTTGCTACTATCTTCAAAACTTCTTGATTTTCTTTTGCATTATAAATTTTTCCATTATCAAAAATAAAGGGCTCTAGCATATCTGCGTGTGTTATTGCTTCTTCTTCATTGATAATATTACTATTTGGATCTATTTCATCCAAAATACTCGTGCTTTTCCCATTTATATTTACGGTTTTACTAACCAAAAAATTTCCCTTTTCATTTACACCAAGTAATTTGGCTCCATATAGGGGATAGTTAGAGATAATCTTTAGATTAGCTAATAGCTCATTATTTAAGTTCGAAACTGTCATAGTTCCGTTGTACGCATTTTCGCTATTCTTTTCTAAAGCAAAAGTATAAATATATTCATTGGAAATTCGACCAATAAAATTATTCACAGCTACAAACCTTTTACCTTGATCCATATATTGAATTGTGTGCTCTGTATCATCAAAAAGCGTAATATAGATACAACCATTCACAACTTCAAATTCGGAGATAGCCTCATTTTTCCCTAGATCAATGTCCTTGATTTTGGAACTACCGTTTACTCCAATTATCTCAATCTGTCCATTTGCTATATCTAAAATATAGATATTGCCTTTATCTTCGCATATCATCGATGGAGACTCTAAGCGGACTGATGCATCCATTCTTCCTTCTGTAGAGGATACTTTACTTACTTTATTTTTCGCATTATCCAAGATAAATATATTTTCTTATTCCACATCAAAATCCGTTGGACCATATTGATTACCTTCTTGGTCATAGTAAATACCAAAAGAGGAATCTTGTCTATTATTTTGGGCATTGTTCTTATTCAATATAGATATTGCATGGTTCATGTGTAATACAGGGATTTGCTGATGGATCGACTCTATTGGTTCTTCCAAAACAACTTCTTCTTGTGCATGTACAGGGATGCCAGACGCTACTAAACATAAAGCAACAATCGCAAACCTAATATTATTTTTAAAAGTCATCCTGACCACCTTTCTAATAGAAAAATTTTACAAAACAACAGAATTACACACTACTCCAACAATACAGATTAAAAATCACCCCCTATTAAAATTCCTAGTGCTAAAGTACTAAAAGGTTTTCCTCTTGTTTAATTATACAACCTTTTACCATGCCCCGCAATGTCTTTTTCCTGCCAATGCTATAGGAAATCTCTAGAAATAGACCCTTTCATCTACTTTCTGTCATATTAATGACTTACCAATTCACAAATCGTTCTTTATCTAGACAGCTCTTTTTATATCTTTTGATTTTCAATTTTCTTTAATGCTATTTTCTTTGCCTGCTCATAGCTAAGTTTTGTCTTGTCTACTTTACTTAGCTTTTCCAAAAACAAAGGCTGATAAACGTTAGCTTGCCCAATGAAGCTTTCCATCTCAATAATATTTTTAAAATCAGGCATTCTAGACTTTTTTCCTTGTAGGATCTCCTTATATAGCTTCTTCATATAGAGAATAACTTTATAGTCTCTATCGATATTTTCAAAATGGAAAATTTCTTCTAAATTAATTGATTTAGGAATTTTAAAGTACGTCAAACTATTAATCGTATCTAGATAAAAGTCTCTAAACTCTTTCTCCATCTTTTCTTTTTCTTCTTTCAGAGTATAGAACTCTCCGTCAAGATAATCTGAAAGAAGACCATATTTAATTTTCAAGTTTATTGACCTATCCCAATATAATGTGCCTATCTTTTGAGCTTGAAAATAAATTTGAATTATATTAGATCTACTTTCAGTTTCTCCAAGTAATTGCTGAATCTTTGTTTCATAGACCAACTCTAGGGGCGTTACTAGCTCTAATATCATTTTTTCGCTTATACCTAGAACTATTCCTTCTTCATTTTTAAAGACTATTATAATTCTCGTTAGTTTCCCCATGAGATTTATTTCATAGGCATCGATGATATCTTTTTGTTCTAATTCTGTCTCAAAAGCTTTTAGATCTATCTTTTGACCTATTACATCATTCACCCTAGAAATAAAGTCATTTATTGCTTCATATCTTATGGCATTAATTTCTTCTTCAAAATTGACAATCTCATCGCTAAAAAGTGAATAGCTTGACTCCATGAAGGCTGAATATAGATCGTTTAAAATCGTTTCATCTTCTATAAATAGAAAATATTGAAAAAAAGCCTTTAAATAGGACTCGGTATCTTCACCTATCTCTCTAGCGATCATCTCTATCTTCGAATCTGTCATGCTTGGTCACCTCTTTATTTGTTTTCTCAGAAAGTTCAAGCTTCCCTGTTTCTTTAAGTTTGTGGATGTGTTGAGAAAGATCTAGTGAAGTGATATTAAGTTTTATAAAGTCTTCTAATGACTGTTCTCTTCTTATATCTATGATCTCACCATTTAACTTTGTAATTAGCTCGGGTTGATCGAGTAAATTACAAGATATATCTATTTTCCGTTGACCATCAATCTTTTTGGTCATGAGATGTACATCTCCTAGGTCGGTAAAATCAATATCTGAATAACCCTGAGAGGCAATACAAAAATCTGATAATTTCTCTTTAGCTTCTTCCAGAGACTGATCGAATGAAATATCTCCATCATTGAATTTCAGATTAATTTCCGTAAGCCTATTCATTTTCTCTACATATTCCTCCTCATTTATAAATGGTTTTAACACTTCTTCTTTGGCAGTTTCTAAGTTTCTTTGTTGTTCTTTTAGTCGCTCTTCCGTACTATTTATTAGTTCCTTAAAATATTCCGGAGATGTCATGTTTTTTATTCTTGTGATATTCCAGTGCCCCGCCTTCGAAGCGAGTTCTTTATAGTTACGTTCCTCTCCTGCGATATTTAAAATATATTGCTTGTCGATAGAACTGTAATCTATGAAGATTTTAAATCCTTCATACTCTGCAAATGGTGTTGTTTTCTTAATACTTCCCTGATAAGACTCTATAAAGGCTTTTGCAGCCTCTTTTTCATCTTTATATACATTTCCATTAATTTTAATTTCAAAAGGCTTATTCTCGCTTCTACGAGCTCTTTCTAAATCCTTATTTATAACATTCATGTTATTTTCAAGTTTTTTCATGGTTTCAGGATATACATTTGCTATTTGATTTTTAAGTTGATTTATATTCTGCAAATAACCAGCTTTTTCAATGCTCAATCGATTAACATCATTTTCTAGTTCCATCTTTTCTTTAATCAAAGGATTGTTAGCACATAAAGCTTTTATCTCCGCATAGTTTAAGGTGATTTCATCTACGTCTTCAATGGATCGAAGAGCCGATTCTTCTGTCATTAATTGACTGATAAATCGTTGCTTGTTCTCTAGAATTTGATACATATAGGCATCGAATGTTCCTTCGGTAATATAAGTGTATTCGAATACTTCCTTATTTTCATTTCCTTGTCTTACCATGCGACCAAGCCGTTGTTCTCTATCTGCCGGTCTCCACGGGCAATCTAAATGGTGTAAGGCGATAGCCCTGTCTTGCATATTCGTACCGGTTCCCATTTTTTGAGTAGTACCGATGATGACTCTAACATCGCCTGAACGAACCTTCGCAAATAGCTTTTCTTTTTCTGCAGGAGTATTGGCATCATGTATAAAGGCAATTTCTTGGCTTTTGAGACCTTTTTTAATGAGTTTTTCCTTAAGATCATGATGAACATTAAATTCATCTTTATTCGGAACAGATAAATCAGAAAATACAATTTGTGTGGATTTACTATCCATAGTTTGATTATAGATTTCTACAATCTTATCGACGCAAGCATTCACTTTACTGTTGTCTTCATCTGGCAGCATCGGGTCAAATACCCTTTGATCAAGTGCCAGTTTACGCCCGTCGTTCGTGATCTTTAGCATATTGTCAATTCTAGGATCAATCCCGGATTTTACCTTGTCAGCTCTGGAAGAGAGATCTTCGATAATCTCTTTTTGTAATTCGCTAGGCTTTACCTTTACTACTTCAGACTTTAGATCAGGAACCGGCAAATCTAAGCTTTCAGGCATCTTTATATCTGCAAAATTTAAAAATTGTTTTTTTAGTTCTGGCATATTATTGAATCGATTAAATTTTGTTTTCATCTTATAGCTTGTACCATCGACCGATAGTTCAAGCACATTTTTAATCTCTCCAAAGGTGGAAGCCCAAGCGTCAAAATCCAATAATCCGGTTCGGACAAGATCTTCATTGTTCAAATACTTTTGCATAACAAAAAGTTCGCACATAGAATTTGAAACAGGTGTCCCGGTTAAAAAAAGAAGACCTTTACGACCGGTCTTCTCATCTAAATATTTAGTTTTCATATAGAGGTCATATGCCTTTTGAGACGCACTATTGCTAATTCCACTTACTCCTGTTAAACTCGTGGGAATTTGTAAATTCTTGAATTCGTGAGCTTCGTCCACAACTAGCTTGTCAATTCCCATTTCCTCAAAGTTGACAATATCATCACGGCGTTTTTCTTTCATTAACGCCTTTATTTTCGACTCTAGTTTTTTCTTCTTTTGCTGTAATTGCTTGACGGAAAACCCTTGTGTGTATTTATTGCAAGAATTTAGTTTTAGATCGAGTTCTTTCAATTGTTCTTGTAGGAATCTTTTTTCATATTCTTGCGACACGGGAATCATACCGAACTGACTGTGTCCTACAATAACGGCATCATAATTTCCACTGGCGATTTTCGCCATTAATTTATGCCTATTCTTTTTTTCAAAATCCTTTTTTGTCGCCACAAGGACCTTTGCGTCTGGATATAATTTTAAGAAGTCTCTACCCCACTGCTCCGTTAAGTGATTGGGTACGGCGATCATAGCCTTAGATGATAGACCTAAGCGTTTCGATTCCATTATGGCTGCAATTGCAGAAAAAGTCTTACCTGCTCCAACTGTATGAGCTGCCAACGTATTTCCGTGGAATATTGATTTGGCTACTACGTCTTTTTGATGTGGACGCAAGCTAATAAGCGGATTCATGCCGCTAAACGGAAGATTTTCTCCTGTATACTTTCGAATAACTATATTGTTAAATCGCTCATTATAGATCTTTTCTAATTCACTTGTCCTTTGAGGATCACTGAAAAGCCAATTCGCAAATTCTTGCTTCATGTATTCTTGCTTTTGTTGTACCAAAATCGTTTCTTTTTTGTTTAGTACTTTTTGTTCCTTGCCATCGACATAAATTGTATCTTCAATTTTTAATCGTTCATTCTGATTAAGTGTTTTCTCCAAAATATGCCACGAGTTCATACGACGGGTGCCAAATTTAGTCGTACTATAAACGCTCCAGTCATTCCCTTTATCAGGTACATACCACTTCGACGTGGCTTCCGAAAATTCAATCCGCTTACTTCCACCTAACACTTCTCTACAGAAATCAGAAATATACCTCTCAGGAATCCATGTAGAGCCTAGCCTAAAGCTTATATCTTTCGCTTTAATTGCTTCAGGTATTGCTGATTCGAGGGCTTCTATCATCGATTTTCTTTCCTCTACTGTAAAAGAGTCGATATTTGCTTGGAACGTTTCTATTTTTTTGCGAATATCACCGGATAAAAAATCTTCACGATATACTAATTCTCCTGTACCTCTCTCGCTTTTAAAAGCCAGCTTTTTCTCTAAAAGATCGTTTTTAATTTCTGCGGAATCTCTTCCCATAATTTCAGACATAAAATTCAGATCAATTCTACCTTTGTGATTGAGAGAAAGAATGACAGCATCTACCAGATCTTCTGTATGCTCAGGAACTTCTACTCCCTTAATAACACGTTCTCTGAAGACATCAGCCTTCTGTTCAAACTTACCGTCATTATCTAATTCTTCTAATGCTAGAAGAATGGCAATGGAGTCGTCTCCTCTGAAAGCTTTAATCTTCGAAGGTTCATTAATGCGACCGTGCTTTTCGACAAATTCATCATATACACTATTGAGCTTTTCCATTTCCTCATCGATCGCTTTACTATCGAAATTATTATATTCCAGGTAATAAAGTTCTTTAACTGTATCACGTAGCTCGATCATACCGCTAAGCAGCTCGACATCTTGTGAGATCTCTTCGACGACGTTTTCATTCTTGTAGTATATTTTATCTCCTACTTTACAGTAGGTGTAATCCTCTACATCAGACAAATCAGGCAGTTCCGCTGTAATTTGATTTTCTTCTTTTTTAGGTTCGATCGACCGTTCATTCGGCTCTTTGTATATACCTTTAGGTAGATTTTTAATGGCTTCTTCAAAGAGTACTGAAAAATCTTTATCGCCCAGCTGACAAGCAGCAACCTTCCCGAAAGGACCAGTTCGCTCTACCATAGTTCCAATGATCATTTCAGGGTGTTCTATAAAATACTGATTCAGGGATATTCCGTTTTCATCTCTCCCCAGCTCATTCCAGGTGCGATCACTGTTTTCTCCCTTTTGGAAAAATAAAATATCGGAAGTGACAGACGTTCCTGTCTGCTTAAAAGCTTCTTCTGGTAATCTTATAGCCCCTACCAGTTTTGCTCGATCTGCCATGTAGTTTAAGAACTCACTATTTGTCTTATCCATTGTTCCTTTTGATGTTATAAAAGCAACAATGCCACCATCGTGAACTTTATCCAGAGACTTCGCAAAAAAGTAATCATGAATTAAAAAATTCTGCTTACTATAAGCTTCATCATATAGCTTGTAATTTCCGAAGGGAACATTACCTATTGCTATATCATAGTAGTCATCTTGTAGTTTCACATCTTCAAATCCCGAAACTTCAATAGTAGCTTCCGGATAAAGCTGTTTTGCTATGCGACCGCTTAGCGTATCTTGCTCTACTGCATGAAACGATGACGGCTCCAAACTCTTTGGTAAATTGCCTATAAAGTTTCCTATTCCGGCACTCGGTTCTAAAACATTTCCGCCTTTAAATCCCATGTTCTCTAAAGCACTGTAGATTCCATCGATAATCCCATTCGACGTATAAAACGATGTTAACGTGGACTCTTTAGCGGATTCATATTCCTCTTCCGATAAATATTGTTTAATTATTTCTCTTGAACGCTCCCATTGTCCACCTTTTGTTTCATTAAAAACGTCTGCAAGACCGCCCCAACCGACATAGTTTCCTAAAATTTTTCGCTCGTCACTTGTAGCATATCGACTTTCGTTCTCACAACGTTTGAGGACTTCTAACGCTTTAATATTATTTTCCAGTCGGACAGAAGGCGGATCAAAATCCTTAACTAAATCGAAGCTTTGTTTCTCATCTTTTACAGAAACATTTTGTACTTCACGTACATTGAGTTCATATTTTTCAGCACTGGCTTCAGTAAACTCATCTAGGATATTTCCTGTATAGCTTCGATCGGTTAAATCTACGAGGGCAGCTTCAATATCAGCATAACTTTCATAATCAAAATCGTTATTATTAATCCAATAACCATTATACAAAAAAACCGATTTTAGTTTTTGTTCATTTAAGTCTAGGAGAAGATCTGCCTCATATCCCAAACGACCATTTACACTATCTTTAATAAGGCTCGGCTCTTTCAATACACCTTTCGGTATTTGTTTTCGATTGAGTAAATAGAAGTTCCCTTCAATTCCCTCAATTTTTTCAAAATTCTCTTTCTCTAGCGTGGAAACGACTTGCTGCTTAATCGGCTCTTCTTTAATTCTGAGTAATTGATCTTCGAGATATGCAAACTCTTGTGCATTAGCTTCTTCTCCATCTCCAATATCAATTCGACGATGCTCGATTCTTTCGCCATCGACATAATGGTCAAAATAAAACTTGAAATAGCCCATATAATCGTCTGTCATTTCATTATTTGCGTCGATTCCAACGTTTCTGTTGTGATTGAATACCAACTGATCTTTTTCTTTGATATCGTTGATTAGTTCCTGTGTTACTAATTGGCCCGAATAATCAGGAATTAGAGGATCATTTTCATTAAATTCAACAATCCAATAGTTATTGCTCTTGTCTTCTGAGTCTTTTTCTAGGTTCGTTTCTTGCTTATCGAGGTATAGACCTTGAAGAATTAGGTCATCAACATACTTAGCCGCATTTGACCAGGTAAGAAAAACTTCAGAACAGTTTTCCTTTTCTAATTTAACTCCTCTTGAATCATGTTCTTCTTGACTGCTACTGGAACCCGGAAAGACCGGCATACGACCACCCGTGCCGTACTCATCTCTTAAAAATTCTGCCTTTTCCGTTAAACCGTGATCTTCCGTGAAAAAACGATAAATTCGTTCTTTTCCTCCTGACATTCCACTTCCGCTATGAAAGAAGTCATATATTTCATCTTCTGTAATAAATGACTTCACTCCTTTGTTTTCTGTTAGGTTTGTCTTGTATGCACGACGTTTTAATTCGAGTTCACTTAATTTTTGATAAAGATCATCTACCTTATGAAAGTTAAATCGCAGAAGATCTTTGTCATCTTTATATGCTTCTAAGAAGTCGCTATATTCCTCTTTGATGCCTTGGAGAGAAACGGGATTTGATAGCAATGCCGCAATATCCTTGGTATCTTCTGAGAAGCCTCTTCGTTCGTTCTTTAGTGTTTTGAAATAGCTTCCTGTGCTTTCCGCATTTAGATCGTGTATTAAATACCATAGCGATTCTGCAATTTTCTCCCTCTCGAAAGTGAGTGCATTTTCTAATTCTTCCTTCGTAGCGAAATCGCCGGTTTGGAGGAGTTCGTCAGTTCTTTTCGCTACTTCTTCCCACGAAATCGTTGTATAGCTTTCCTTAGCAGATGTACCATGTGCTATTTGAAGACCTTCGTCTGTATAATATGCTGCGATTTGATTGTCATCGATATAAAAACCGTTGCCACCTTTAAATGACTGCTTTAAAAAATCGCCTAATTCTTCTATGCTTTTGTCTTTTGAAAACTCTGCAACAATAGCAAGTCTTCCTCCATCAACATTCCCACCATGAACTAATATAGTATCTATAACTTCCTGAGTGATAGGTGTGGGAGGAAAGTTAAATTTCAATTGTTGACTTAAAGCATTGGATTCGGGTAATGACTGTTCTACTTGATCTTTTGCCTTATTTTTGTTTACATCGAGTGCTAATTGACTAATCTCTCTAACTCTTTCCTCAGTTGATAAAACTTGAGGATTAAGTTTTTCCGCTTCGATGTAACTGTTAAAATCTATTTTTGTGAGTAGAGTCTTTAAGTTTTCTATCTCTCCATTAGATAACTCTTCTATTTTAAGTAATGGAGACAGCTCGTTTAAAACTTTTAGATTTTGAGTAAAAGAGATATTCCCATCTAAGATCATCGCTTGCAAGCAAACCTCGCCTATAATCTTATCCACTATTCCTGGAGAATAATGGCTGCTTAATGTCGCATTATAAAAATCGATCGTTCGATCAGCGTTTATATGAGCTAGGTACAAAAAATCATTTGTTTCTCTATCGTTTATATTTTGATCTGAAACTACATATCCATTCCCCAGACTGAAATAGCCTAGTTCATAGTCTTCGTTTTCATCTTCCCTGTTTCGTTCCTCTTCTCTTTCATCGAGTTGCCCAATACTCTGTACTGTGGAATCTCGATAATCGGCATCATATCGATCAATAACACCGTCGTTATCCATATCCATATCCAAGGCAGTTTTATTGTTTTGCTCATTTAAAAAAGAAGCCATATCTTGCTGAATGACTTCTTTTTGTGTTGCTTCCTCAGGTGGAAACATGACGAATCTATTGGATATTTCTTGTGTTATATCTTCTATGCGTAAATTAGAGTGTGCAGAATTATTTCTTCTAATTCCGTCTCGATTTGTAGAACCCCTTGTAGATAGGCTTGATAGTCGCTCTTCTGAAGATTGGAATCGATTTTCCGTTCCTCCATCATCTTCGAGCGGGATTCCTTGATTTTCTCCGCTTCCTCCTCTATATTCGCCAGATAGTTCATCAGTTGTCCGGTTACTTCGAGTTCGCTCAACAGTTCCATATCCGAAAGCTTCTCGCTCTCTCTGAGATACTTCCACCTCATGTGTCCGTATTTCCTGATCGGTCTTTGTTCGCTCTTGATTTTTGTCTCCGGAATCCAATATCCGTTGATCTTTTGATACTGTTTGTTGTTCATAACTTTGACTGTCATTTTGAGCCTCTCTTTCTATATAATCCTTAAATTCGTAGCGTAGTTGATTAATACTTTCTTTTGTTTGTTCATTTGCAAGTCTACCAACGACTAAAAACTCACTAAATGACAAGTTTTTTAAATTAGTAAAATCTATTTCTCTTAACTGTTCTTGAGGTACACCTATACGATAGAGTGTTTGATACAGAACAGTATGAAATAATACGTCTTTTTGGTTATCTGACAATTCATCAATTATATTTCGTGATGTTATGGATTCTTTTATTTCATCGCTAAGAGCCTGATACCAATTGGTACCATATTTTTCATTAAACGCCTCTCTGTTTATTTGCCATACAAAAACCTGGTCATTGTAGTTTACTTTAGTTCCTGTATCAGAAATGTCGAAAAGATAATTCATTTTTTGCGTGGTTTCGTCTGGTACTGCTATCCCGGCACTCCCACGTTTAACATATCGTCCTACTCGTGTCCAAAAGTCATACGGAGCGCAAGCTTTTGCATCAGGTCTTTGGCTGTATATAGCAACCTGTCTCATAAAATCATATTTATAGTTATAGGCAGCAGATTGCATAAACCCTTTCCATTGTTCAGCTTCAAGCAACCCCCCAATCGTATTATAAATATTATCGTAAATTTCATCATGTTTATTAGCGTTCATCTTCTACCTCCACATTACTATTCCATGGAATATATGTCAATACTAAATAAAAAAAGAGGTAACAAAAAATTTTGCTACCCCTTTCTTTCTTAATCTTTTATAGATCTAGAGCTTAAAACGGTGTTTCCATTTTATCTATAATCATATAATTGTCATCTTCATCTACAATGTTGTATTTACTTTTTAAAATTTCGATCGAGCGAACATAAATAGACGGCTCAGTTATAGTGGTCAATCCAAAATTAATAGAACGAATATTGAGCTTGCCCATGAGAATAACGTCTTGACCGTCTTCGAGATTTCCTAGCGTCGTCATTAAATTATTGTCTGTATCAGCAGACGAAATATAGCGACAGGGTACTAACATTTTTTCTTTCTGATTTTCTACTTCTAATTGAAAATTCATCGAATCAAAGGTTCTGCCATCTTTGCCCGTAAATTGTTCAACAGCTTCCTTTGAAACTACTTTTCCTGAAAACATGCAATGATTCATAATATCCTCCTAGATTTCTCTTTCATCTTGATTTTTCATTTTCTTATCTTCCCGATCGACTTCCTTATTTTTTTGTCTATCTTCTTTAGCTTTTAGCATCTTAAAACTATAAAGATGAACGGACGTCCGATCTTTTCCTTCTTTATTTTTATAGTGCTTTTCCGCACCTTGAACATGGACAAAATCTCCTTGTTTCAAGTCGGCGACCTTTAACGCATTCTTTCCATAAGCACTGATCGATCGAGAGGCTTTTTCTCCATTTTCATCTTTATAAACAATAAAGAAGTTAGCTACTTGAATTTTTTCACCTTCACGAGTCGTTATATCGGTAAGGCTTACATCTTGTGTCAGATTACCTCTTAAAGAAACAATGTCTTGCCTCTTTACACCTTCAAGAAGATCACAATCATTTAAATTGATTGAGACAGCCTTCTCTCCGGACTTTTTAGAGTATTCTTGCTCTGTTCCATACACTCGTATTAGATCTCCTTTTTTGAGATCCATGACTTTATCTATATTATGTTTATAGGCACTTACAGGGCGGTATTCTCTTTCTCCACCCTCATTTTCAAATACGATTGAAAAATTGGCAACGGAAAAGGGCTTACCTTCTTTAGATATTGCAGCTTCAATCTTGATATCTTCTGCAATATATCCTTCTTGTACAATTCTTTTTTTGTCTTTATTTTGAGTCATTGTTCTCTCTCCTAAACTATTTCTTGTTTTCAAAATCAAAAATCACTTCATGATCTGAATTCAATTTTAATTTTGCATTAAACTTATTGCCTTTCTTGGAAACAAAGCCTTTTATAAGTTTTGTCTCTCCATTTTCCAGAAGTTCTGCAACTTCTGATTCATTAATGGATTTTCTACACATTTCCGTGAAAATATGAAAATTACATTCCTTATTCGTACAAAAATAAACCTTCTTCGTCTTAATTATTGCATTACCACAAATAGGACAAGATCCAATTTGATTGCTGCGAATTAAACTTGAATCAGGTTCAAAATCTGAACAATGGTCTGTAATTTCCTTAATAATCTTCTTTAAAAAATTCTCAGCTTGATAGTCGCCGGTGGAAATTAAAGATAGTAAATTTTCCCACTGAGCTGTTGTCTTAGGATCTTTAATTCGACTATCAACTACGGTGATGAGTCTTTGTGCCTTCTCTGTAGACCTGAGATTCTTTTTATCTCTCACTAGATATTCGGACTGGATCAACTTTTCAATAATAGAAGCCCTTGTAGCAGCAGTACCTAAGCCTTTTCGCTCTATCTCTAAACTCGTATCTAGATCTTCAGTTCCCGCCGTTTCCATAGCTCCTAAAAGTGTTGACTCATTATAGGGTTTTGGCGGACTTTTCGTTTTTTCAACGATAGAGATATTTTCAATTGACAGAAGCTCATTTTCTTCAATTCTGAAAATTGGACTGTTCTCAAGGCTGATTTCTCTGTATAACTTCTCGACCGACTTAAAGCCTTCTTCTTCAATAATTTTGCCAACTGCTTGAAGTTTAACTTCAGGACGCTCTTTAAAGATAGCCTCTGCTTTTTGTTGCCTGATGATGTGATCTCCCGAAACCGATTCTAATAGCCTATAGTAAATGAGTTCATAAATTTTAATTTCTGAACTTGGCACATTATGAAGATCTTCATCTAAAGATTCTAGTGTCGGCAACAGTGCATGGTGATCAGAAACTTTACTATCATCAAACAATCGATCGTGATTGCTCTTTTTGTCGTTCATTTCGTATAACGGACAATGATGAATTAGTTCTTCCGTTGTACTTTTCATACCTTCAGTGAGATAACGTGAATCCGTTCTTGGATAGGTTATAAGCTTCTTTTCGTATAGACTCTGTGCATAATCTAAAGTCTGCTGGGCTGTGAAACCATACACTTGATTGGCTGTTTTTTGTAAACTCGTTAAATCGTAAAGACGAGGAGCGGAAGTTTTCTTTTGATCTTCAACATAGCTAGTAATTATAATATGTCTTCCCAGATCACCGGGAACATCTTCTTTCTTTTCCCATTGATTAATAGATCTAAAGAGGATCTTTTGATTGTCCTTGATCGCCTGTACTTCTAGTTCATAGTATTTGGATTTCACAAAGTTTTTAATAGCATTATCTCGTTCAACTACCATGGCGACCGTAGGTGTTTGTACTCTACCAATTGTTAGTTTTTCAGAATAACCTACAGTGTATAGGCGTGTATAATTCATTCCTACCAACCAATCGGCTTTTGCTCTTGCCAGTGCCGATTGATAAAGCGAGTCGAACTCACTTCCATCTCTTAACTTATCTAAACCCTCTCTTATGGCTTTATCTTCAAGTGAAGATACCCATAGCCTTTTTATGGGCTTAGAGCAGTTTGTCTTAGCATAAACAAGTCTGAAAATAAGCTCGCCTTCTCGACCGGCATCTGCTGCACAGATGATTTCACTTACTTCTTTTTGATTCATGAGTGCTTTTACTACTTTAAACTGATTCTGTGTAGATTGCACTACATTGAATTTCCATTGAACCGGGATCATGGGCAAAACTTTCAAATCCCAGTTTGCCCATGAATCGGTATAATCTTCCGGTACTGCCAATGACACTAAATGCCCGACACACCAAGTAACAATATAGTTTCCACACTCAAAATAGCCATTACGGCTATGACTATTGCCAATCACTTTTGCAATTGTTTTTGCGACAGAGGGTTTTTCTGCAACAATTAATTTCACAAGCTCCCTCCTTATTCTTCGTCGTCATCGTCAAATTCGTCTTCTGCTTCTATAAACTCGTCTTCCATGTCCTCCGCAAGTATATCGCCTTCATCTTCTAAGCCTTCTTCATTTGCTTCTTTCTTTTTCTTTAAATACTTTAAGACTAAAGCTACTGCAACTCCGCCTAGAATAATGGGTAACATTAGCATTCGCTGAATTTGTTTTTTCTTCTCTTTTTCAAGCCTCTTTTCTTCCTGGAGCTTTTCTCTATTTTCTTCTCGAAGCTTCCTACTTTCTTGCTGGAACTCTTCTCTTTCTTTTTCTCTCTCACGAGTTTCTTCCGTCAAGTTCTTGGTCATACTTGCGAGTTCTTGTTCGTCTGTCGTACCCAGTAATACTACATCTTCACTGTATTCGTCGTAATTTACTAATAGCTTTAAAGTCGTACCATTCGCCGTCGTAAAGGGAATTAAATCAAACTTATTACCTCTGGAGTTAAAGTCGTTCCCTTTCTGATCGACATTCATGATGATTCGACCTCTCGACTCATGAATATCATTTTTCTTCGAAGGATCAAAAGGTACAATCTTTTTATTCTGTTCCTGACTATCTTGATACTGAGGCGTATCTGAGCTAACGATTGTTTCTTCTTTTACGTCAGTCCCATATTCATTTATATTTGATTTTCCTGTAGCAAAGGCTTGTGAAGAAATGCTTAAAAAACACAAAGCCATTGCCACTATTTTTAGCTTATTCTTCATCTTGATCCTCTCTTTCGTCTTCATCATCTTCATCAAAGAGGCTCTGATCGATTTCATATAACTCTGTATCATCATTTTCGTCATAATCTGCCTCGTAGTCCTCGTAAAATTCATCGTCATCATCATCGTCAAGTTCATCGTCGTCAAACTCTTCATGTGTTTTCTTTTGATCTTTAAATCGTTTTGCGACGATAACACCGACAACGACTAAAATCATCAAGAAGATTGTTCCACCATTTCCTTTTTTCTCAGGTACTTCTTCTTTGTTTTGTTTTTGATCTTCAAGACGTTGTCGTTCAAGTTCTTCTTGCCGACGTTTTTCTTCTTCTTCACGTTCTTTTTCCTGTTGATCTAAATCTTCACCACTCATTACCTTCAAGCGGTCTTCGGAAAGTTCACTGAATAGTTCCGAGTCAATAATCTCTCCTGTGTCAGGATTTCTAGTTGTCACGAGATAGTATAGCTTCCCATTTTCAGCTCGGAATTTTATAAATTGCTGTACATCAGGCTTCTTTTCTTCCGGCTTTGCCATTGTCGGCGTAGTAGCTTTTTCAGGCACTGTTTCCGATTCCGTTTTTTGTTTAGGCTCAACTACAGCTTTTGGAGCAGACGGAGCAGTTTGTACCGTTGACTTTTGTGCCGGTGACGTTGGTGTAACTGCTTTTTTAGGAATTGGATTTCGTCTTGCTGCCGGTTTTGCTGCCTGTGTTTTTTTCGGCTGAGACGGCTGTTTTTTAGACTCCGGCTTTAACTTACTTTCTATATATCGATTCTGTGACGGATTGTTGTATAACTTTAATTTGTTGGCTATCTCCTGATTGCTCGCATAAATAGGCTGTGCAATTAGTAACATACCTAAACAAAGGATAAGCCCTTTTTTAATGTGCGATTTCATCTTCTCCTCCTTCTTCTTTGTCAGGAACTTCCTCGGAAGATTCCATCATATTTAATAAAGGAACTAAATCTTTAAGATCTAGTTCCTTTTCAACAAATATTTCTTCTACTTCTTTACCAAGATCAGCATAGTAATCTTCGTTTAGAACATCTAACTCTTTCTGCATATCTGCGATTTTCGATTCGAGTTTTTGAATCTTTGTTTTCTTTTTTATAACTTTTTCTATCGTCATTTTTTCTCCTTTACGGTAAATAACTTCCGAATCCAACAAGTTTACTTCTCCAGTAACTCGTATTAATGTTCGCTATAATGACACCTCTACTGGAACTGGCGTGTATCATTTTTCCATTTCCAATGTAGACTCCGACGTGTGATATCGGTTTACTCGTATTATAGGTTTTGTGGAAGAACACTATATCGCCAGGCTTTGCCTGATCTGCAGAAACCTTTCTTGCACCGTTGTACAAAGATACGGTTTCTCTCGGAATATTAATACCTTTTTGCTTATAGACGTAATGTACAAAGCCACTACAGTCAAAGCCTCGTGGACTTGTACCGCCCCAAACATAAGGAACGCCACTATAGCGTTGTGCTTCTTTTAATAGTGATGTTCGCCGTTCACTAACATTTCCTCCCGGCTTATAACCTTTTGGAAGTATCGCTACACGCACTTTGCGTCGTCCCCAATTGTAGGCTTCTTTTTTAGTTTCAAACAGCAAGTCAAGGCGTTTACCTTTAATGGCTCCACCTGTATCTTCTGCACGACAAACACCGTAGCCTTCTACCCATAAAACGGTTCCTAGCGGAATCACTTTCGGGTCAACAGCTACCACGCCTCGTACAAGTTTTGTCCCCATGGCAGTTCCATTGTAACCGCCATTTTCTCTAGGGTCAGGTGTGTAGGCAGTTGCAATAAAATAATCGCCTAAAGGTTTGGCTTCGCTTGGCATTGCGCCACCTTGACCCCAACCTCCGGAAGAGAAATCTATACTGCCTATGCTTGGACGTGGATTGTACATCTTGTACTGGACTCGTCCGCCTTCTGACCATAAATGAAAATACGGATTTAGTATTTGATTTTGGTCATTAATAATTTGAATAGATAGCTTACCTGACGCAGTACCGATTTGATCTCCGATTTTAACCTTACCGGTTTTGGTCGGACTAACTCCTCGATACTTAATCTTCCAACCTGTGTCATCAGTTAAAGTTAGACCACCGCTGCTCGAAGATACTGCACCGTCATTTACAGCTACTACCTTTTCACCGCCGGCATTAATATCCAACCAGTTATAAAGAGTAACCTTATTGTTTATAACGTTCCAACCGAACATTCTTGATATCTTGCCCTTCCAATCACTTTCTATTGGAGATTCGAAGAGCATGAAGTTACCTTTAGATTCCATATAAATATCGAATTTTTCAAGGTCTGTTACTTTGTCTGAGTCTCCTGAACTTCCAGAAATCTCCGGAGTAGAAGGTGGTGGTGTCGGCGGATTAGGCTTGGGTTTTGGCTTGCGCCTTCCATTGCCTTGAATAAAAGGTAGCGGATTGACAGGTTTGCCATTGACATGTACTTCGTAATGTAAATGAGGACCTGAACCGATACCGCTCCTACCTGTACGAGCAATAACTTCTCCACGTTGAACACTTGAGCCTACCGCCTTGGGCGCTCGACCGTTTAAATGTTGATATAACGTTCTCAGACCACCTCCATGGTCAACAACAATATACCAACCACGGAAGCGATTGAATTTATTCGTTATAACCCTTCCTGATTCTGAAGCGTAGACAGGCGTACCAACAGACGCACTAAAATCCACTCCTCTGTGAAATGTACTAGCTCCAGGTACAGGCGCTTTACGTGGACCAAAAGGCGAGGTAACTCTTATATGCTTTAAAGGCTGTGCAAATTGACCATTGCCATAATCTCCCATTTCGCCAGTTGCCCCTGAATAATCTCCTCCACCTAATCGAGAGCGAAGCACCGTTTCTAAGTCATTAGTATAAAGTGTCGCTTCTAAAATCTTATATAGGTAAGGGCTTCCATTCCGTCGGTAGCGTACTTCCGTGCGTTTAACAACTTTGTATTGATACTGTTCCTTGAATATACTCTCTAATTCTCCGGTAACATCTTTCAACTTGAAATCTTCAAATTTTACCGTTAAATATGCAATAAGCAAATGTGGATCGTGACCTATAGCGTCATCTACAACGTGATACTCATCAAAGCCAGGATAAACTTTCTCGATGTTTTGAAGCTCCCATTGTAGCTTTGCTTCTTTTTTCATGTAGTATTTGTCTGCTTCCGTAACATCGATAAAATCTGCAAGATAAGACGTGTTACCTAAATAGGTAATACCTACTAAAGATGATGATACACAAGAAAAAAGCACAAAAATAAGCAGCACGATGATGAGTGCCAGTGCTAAATATTTAGCACCTTCTTTTTCCCCGACCCTTTTAATCGCTTGACCGGGATTTTTCATCGCATTGCTTATTCTTTCTCTTAATGATTGAGCATTTGACGAAGCCCCTTTTGATTCTAAGTAGGATTCTCTTGCTTTTTTCTTATTCCTAGCTTTTTGATATGCCTTGTTAATCTTTTGGGTAGCTTTTCTCGTTTTAACGGCAGTCTTAGCTGCCTTGTTGCCAGTTTCAACTGCAAGATTCTGATCTGCATTTAGCTGATCTACCCGTCTAGTTGCTTCATCTTCAATGTTAAACTTGTGTTCTTTAACTTTATGAATCATTGATGATTCATCATTTTTTAATCGTGACGCATACTGCTTTCTTTTTTTAGCAGCTTTTAATGCCATTGCAGACATACCGACGCTTCGTGCTACGGTGTCAGCACCGGCGTTTTTATCTTTGTTTAATCTTGCAATTCGATCGGAAACACTTTCGAGTTTTTGATCGAGTTTTAAATGTTCAGCATTGACCTTTTCTTCGTCATCAAAGAACATTTTGTCCGAGAATCGTTTTTCTTTTTTTAAATCAGACTCTTTTTCTTGTTCATTACGATATTTTGAAGAATAGGCTTTTTTAATTAGCTTCTTCTTTTTCGCAGCACTATTTGAGTTTTCGGGTTCAGAGTTAAAGAGAAGGGATTCTTTAATATCCTTGTTTGTATATTCTTTTTCCGAATCCGCTCTTGCGTCTTCTCGCTCGTCTAAATCGCCATAATGTTGAACACTCGAATCCCTGAAGTCGGCATCATATCGATCAATAATACCGTCACCGTCGAGATCCATTTCATCTGTCATCTTAAACTTTTGAGCTTGAGCCGAAGAATTTTGTCTTTCCGCCTCCACTTTATTGTCAGCCACATCTGTCTGATATCTTTGATAAACAGTGTTCGCCTGTTTTTTCCTAAGCTTTTCTTTTTTTGGATCTTTAACACTATTACGATGTTGCCGTACAGAAGATCGATCAGCATCATAAAAATTTTGATCGGCGTAAGACTTAGGCTGACTACCGGTAGATGGCTCTTTCTCTTTTGATGAAAAATTCTCGTTAGAGGTTTTTCTTTTATTCAGCTTCTCGTATTTCTCTTTTCTTTCCGTTAAATCGACTACACGATTAGCGGGCTTGTCTACGAGTTCACGCTGAATAGCAGCAGAAAGAGGCGATTGAGTCGGAATAAACTTTTGATTTTCCAGTTCTTGAAGATAATCTTGACGACGTCGTTCTTCTTCAATTCGGCGTTCGTCAATTTTTCTGTTTTCTTCTAATCGCCGTTCTTCGTCTCGCCTTCTTTGTTCTAGCTCTTTAGCATATTCCTCTCTTTCACGCTCCCTACGCTCTTTTCTCATGAGGTTTTTTCTATAATTTAACCTCTTTTGCTGTTCATAGGAAGCCGTTAATTGAGCATTTATAGCTTTATCAGTCTTTCTAAAGTCTTGCTTAACGCTTTCTTGTTTCTTTATATTTTCTTGCTGATTGGTAAAGGCTCGATAGTCTTTGAAAGATGAAGCATGAAAAGATTCGTGCTTGGCATTGTAATCGTCTCTAGTTCTGTTCAGAGATTGGCTATAATTCTCCTTACTCTTTTGTACCTTGGAAGAATCGATAGGCTGTTGGCTAGGCTTATTTTTATAATTGTTTCTTTTCAAAACTTCACCTTCCTATCTAATACATTTTCTCTCCCGGTTTCGTTGTCATGAGTTTGTAGAGTTTCGTTTCCTTCGGGAACTTATCTATAAATGGCACAATAACATTGCCAAAGTATAATAAGCCCTCTCCTTCACCTGAATTGGTGATATAAGACAGTTGATCTTGTGAAATACCGAGACGATGAGCTAAGATTTCACGGTCGCCAGAAGCTTGGTTTAACATTAAAACAAAGTCTGAGTTTTCGATGATGTTTTCAATCTCTTGACTTAGTAGTAAGTCCTTAACGTTTTGTGTGATACCAGTTGGGATTCCTCCCCACTTTCTAAACCGCTTCCAGATTTCCACCGAATATTCCGCAGTTTGCTTTTCTTTTAGCAGCAAGTGGAACTCGTCAATGTAAAAACAGGTCTTTTTAAAGTTGTCTCTGTTAATGGACACTCGATTCCAAACTTGGTCTTGAATAATCAGCATACCTAGCTTCTTCAGTGCATTACCCAAGTTTTTAATGTCGTAGCAAATGACTCGATTGTTAGCGTCTACATTTGTACGATTGTTGAAAACTCGAAGGGAACCTGTTACATAAATTTCAAGAGAGGTCGCTAATCGCTCAGCTTCTATATCCTTTTGTCTCTTTAATTCATTGTATAGGTCTTCCAGGATCGGAATATTTTCAGGAATAGGATTTTCTAAATATTTCCGATAGATCGCTCTTGTACATCGGTCGATAATGGTAATTTCTGTCGGCTGTAAACCTTGCGTACCACCTGTGATCAGTTCGAATAGGGATAGAATAAACGACGCTTTAAACATGATTGGGTCGTCGCCGTCGGCGTAGTTAATATTAATATCCAAAGGATTAATATGATGTTTGGAGTTTGGTGATATTTCAACAACTTCACCACCTAGCGCCTTTACCAATGGCGAATATTCCGCTTCAGGGTCACAAATAATAATGTCATTATCTGTGATGAAGAAAGCATTCGTCATTTCCCGCTTGGCCGAGAAAGATTTACCGGCACCAGGAGTACCTAGAATCAGTCCATTAGGGTTTTTTAGTGTACCCCTATCTACCATAATCATATTGTTGGATATGGCGTTTAAACCGTAATAGAGGGCTTTCCCGCCCATAAATAACTCTTGGGTTGTAAAGGGTACAAAAATAGCTGCACAAGACGTTGTGAGCTTTCTTTCAAAGTCTATTTGATTTACCCCAATCGGTAACGCAGACATAAGTCCTTGTTCCTGTTGATAGTCCATACGTTTTAAACTACAGTTGTATTTTTGAACGATACCATTTAATTGGAAAATGATATTTTCAAGCTTCTTTCTATTTTTAGCAAAGGTCGTAATCTGGAAGCTTACAATAAAATGACGCTCGTTTCGCCCTTGGAGTTCTTCCAACAAATTCTTCGCTTCTTCAGAAAAGCTCGCAAGGTCTGAGGGGATAATATCCATATCGTAACCTGAGCGAACGGCTTTCTTTTGTTCCTCAATCTTCGTTCTATCCAGGTCGGTAATTGTCCGCTTAACTTCTTTAATTGCTTCTTGTTGATCCATTGATCGAATATGAATATTCACCAATAGATCGTCTTCGATGTCTAAAATTTCAGCAAGCATTTTATCCGACAGTTCAGGAGCGTCAATTCTTAAAAAGCTACTTGCACCATACATCTGCCCCATTTTAAATATTCGTGGATTTTGAAAATTAAACGATGAGGGAGATATATAGTCCTTCGTCGTCATGCTTCCGGTTCTTACATTATGCCAATCAAACGTCGTCCGTTCTCTGTCGCTTCCCTGATTTAAAATATCATGAAGTTGTTCGACACGTTGTTTCCCGGTTAAACATTCAGCCTGTACGCCTAGTGTTTTAAAATTATTGCGAATATCTGTTTCTATTCGTTCAAGTCTTGGAATAGCTTCTTTTAAATTTTTAGCTTTAATGGTAAAAGTAATAAACTTTCGTTTAATCAAACCATTGTTGCCTTTTGCCAATTGATTACGAAGCATTCTACTATATTCCATTCGAATATCATTGAACGGGTCATTCTGCTTTTGTATGCGAATATTGTGCATGAGCCTGTCAGCAAAACCTGTTAAATTTAAAAAAGTCAGTTGGAAATCAATCGTCGAGTCGAAGTAGTTTAAAAACTTACAATAGTCGTCGAAAATCTTTCTTTGATCTTCAGGCTTTGCTAATCGGTAGTTAATGTCAGTAAACTCAATACATTTGTTATAGCGTCCTTCGTCAAGCTTCATAATACCGTCTTGAAAGATCTTGTCGTAAGGTAAGCTATCTTGCGTCGTGTAGACTTCGTTGTCCTCTTTCTTAACGAGTAATTGCAATAAGTTTTGTAAAACTTGAGGAGTCTTTGATTCCGACTTTTTGGCTTTTGTGTTGCCAAAGTCTTCTTTATTTTTCTTCGCTGCGTCGATGTTTGATTTTAGACGCTGTTCTTGCTTTTTTTGGAAATTTTGATTCAAGATGATCTCACCTCTTTTTCTTCTTTTTTGTTTTTCCTTTTATTTTTGTCGTAACTTCTCGCTTACTTTGAGTCAGCGTCTTATAGCGTCGTATGCCAGGTCTAAAATATTTCTGTCGGCACACAATGTAGAGATATTTCTCTAGAGTCATGCCGTCTTTTTTAAAAATACCGGCAACAAAAAAAGGACTTGCAATAATAAACATTAAAATTGAACGCACGTCACTTGGTAAAAAATGACGTGTAAACCAGTAAGCGGGAATTGCAAAAGCCGCTCCTATCGAAAAACAAATCAATTGTCTTTTTGTTAGGTTAAATGCGACTTTAGATTCATACTTTGACAGGTCTCTCGGTACATTTACATAAGCCATTGCTTCCTCCTTTCTTTACGCTGCAGAGACAATCGAACTTGCTGCCGATTTTGTTCTAAAGAGTACAATCACGGCAAGTAAGCTTGCTGCTAGGAACGAGAACATAAATGTCCATGGATTGCCATTTTTTGCTACTGTTAGAGACTGCACGAATACCGACCATGCTCCTAGAGTGATGATAATAAATAAACCTTGCAAGCCTAATGCGACCGCTGATTTGATATAAGAGTCTCCAATATGTCCATATCGGCTCGATGTTAGAGTCGCAAAGGGTAATGCACCTACAGAAATAATAAAGTACATCTCAATAATACGTCCTACACAAATGACCCAAATAACAATGCCTAATGCCCAGACAATCATCTGCATAGCATTAAGTTGCGTGGTAAAAAACATTAGGTCTACTATGCTCATCTTTTCTATACTTGCTTTCATAGCTTCTTGCCCTACCTGGAATTGTTGAATACTAATTCCTGAGGCTGAGCGTATGACAGACTGCATAACATCAAATATTGCCATTGAAAATTCAAAAGCATGACTAACTAAATAAATGGATATCGATGTTTTAAAAATCCATTTAAAAAATATAAAGGTTTCAAAATCATTAAAATTGTTCCTGTCGATAACTAGATGAATTATTTCATAGATCGCAATAAAGGTAATAATTAAGACGGCGATTGGTATAACCGCCGTCTCATTAATGTTTTTTGCTAAATTGTACAAGTCTGAATTATATGCTTGTGGAGTTTGTGATACGACATCGCCTGCTTTCGTCATTTGGTCGTTCATCATCTTCTGCATATTTTCAAAGACCTTCATACAGTTATCGATCATAGGTTGCTTTAAACCGTTAAGGAACTTCTCCGCTAACTGCATAAGCACCTCCTCGATAAAAGGCTATTATTAGCTTGTTTTGTCTTAAAATAAACCCGATAATAGGGGAATTAGTTTCGTTCCAACTAAAACAACGCCACCACCAGCCATTAACTGCTTTATGCCTAATTAGAGATTGTAAAATACTTGTAGTGTGTCTGTATTTCCTATGAAATTGTAGTAAATATCAATTGTTTGGGTGATTTCTCCATTCACTACTTCTTTTTCGTGAACATAGATTTTTGAGATGAGTTCATTTAAGGTTTCTTTGTCCAGCTTCTTTATATCCCTATGCTTTTTTATGAGTTCAATCCATTTTTTGACATTAATATCTTCAAGATCTTCTTTAACAATCAATTTTTGATTATCTTCTATTCTTTGGTTTAGATAATCTTGTTCTTTTTGTGATTTTTCAAGAATTTTTTGGAAGTTACTTTCACTTATCTTATTATCTAGCCAATCATCATATAGTCTTTCAATCTTTTTAGTTAAGTCTTCTACTCTTATCTGATCTTCGTAAATCTTATCTATAATGAATTTTTGTTCTTCTTCATTATCAATTTCTCGTGATTTTTCAAGTGCTTTTATGATTTCGTTTTCGTCTTTCAATGCTATTTCTGCATTTTTTCTAATATCTTTAAGCACTATCTCATAAAGAGTATCGTAATAAATTCTATGTTGACTACATAATGACTTTCCATATCTTCTATAAGTGTTACAAGTGAGTAACTTTTCTCTTTTTTTCGATTTGTTTCTTCCAAGATTTAAAGATTTTCCACAATCGGGACATTTCACAATGCCTGCAAATATACTTTCTTCTCCATTTTTAAATGGTCTTCTCCTGCTCTTTAATTTTTCATTTGCTATATTATAAATATCTTCAGAAATAATTGGTTCGTGTGTATTTTCTACTATTATCCATTCCTCTTTAGGTTTATCGGATAACCAACCTACTTTGAATTTATAATTAACTTTTTGACTAGCAATATGACCAATATAAACTGGGTTTTCAATAATTTCTTTTAGGGTTGTGCAGTCCCACCAATACTCTCCACCATCTACGGTCATTTCTAACTTAGTTTTTTTATTTCTAAGTCCTTTTTTTCTATTCCACCAGGTAGGTGTAGGTATTTTTTCTTCAAAAAGTCTTCTTCTAATTGCTTGTACTCCATAGCCACTAAAAGCAAGATCAAAAATTTTTTCAACAATCCATGAAGTTTCATCATCGATTACTAATTTATGTGGATCATCATTATCTTTCCTATATCCTATTGGAGCAAGACAACCAATAAATTTTCCTTGCCTTGCTCTTGTCATATAGGCAGATTTCATCTTTTTAGAAACATCTCTTGAATAAAACTCGTTTAAAACATTTTTAAAAGGAACTATTTCATTGTTTTCTTGAAAAGTATCTACTCCATCATTTAAAGCTATATATCTGACATTGTTCTTTGGGAAGAAATTTTCTGTATAGTATCCAGTCTGCAAATAGTTTCTTCCAAGCCTTGATAAGTCCTTAGTGATGACTATATCCACTCTTTTATTTTCAATATCTTTAATTAGTCTTTGAAATGACGGTCTATTTGTATTTAATCCAGTATATCCATCATCAATATATACATCGTAAATACTCCAACCTTTCGATTTTACATAGTTTTCTAAAAGCTCCTTTTGGTTTTGTATGCTGGCACTCTCTCCTTTCTGCTCATCATCTTTAGATAGTCTGCAATAAATTGCAGCTTTGAATGAAAAGTGATTTGAATTTGTTTGTATCATTTCCTATTCCTCCTTATTTGAGTTTTCGGAAATAACACAACTTTCTCTAAAACTATTTTTATTATAGCACTCTTTTCTATTACTATCAATATTATATTTGTTATACTCAATTTCACTGTTCTTACTTAATTTGCTTGATTTGCTTGATTTTTTTATTAGTCTTAGAAAAGCTTCTGTATCTGTTCTTCTATTATCATAATTTCTTTTTACAATGTATTTTGTTTGTCTTTTTGTCATAGCTTATCCTTTCATGCAATAAAAAAAGGCGATTAGATTTTTAATTTTCTAATCGCCTTTTAAGTGTCATATTTACATTTTTATTATCTCTGGCATACTTTTATACCTTCTTAGACTTAAAGTCTTTAATAATACCTTTCCACCTCTTTTTATCTATAAAGATTCTCCTACATCATAGTTCATTTTTTTATTTCCCCCTTGATGTCTTAGTTTGTCTTTATCTTCTTCATACCAATTAAGGATTGTGACATAATGGTCTTTATAGGTCTTGCCACTGCTTTTCATGTATCTTGATAGTTTATTTATCATTATTTCTGTGTGTGAGTTTAGTTTTTCTTTAAGGTTCTTATATTCTTCTTTGCTTAGCCTTACATTTTTGAATTCTCCATAAAAGATGGGGGTGGACTGTTCTTCTCTCCCCTTATCTATACTAACCTTATCTAATCTACCCTTACCTATACTGGGTTGACCACTTGACAACCTTTGGTCAACCAAATGACAACCAATTTTTTCTTCTGAAATATATGCTCCATTTTCCGTTTGATAAAGCTGCTGTTTCTGATCGATATACATTGTTGGCTTATATCTGTCTTTTCTAATAAAATTATTTATCTTCCAATGAGTAATGACAATAATTCCTTGATCAAATACTATTACAAACCCTTTGGCTATGAGTATTTTCAGATCATCTTCATTAGCTCCGATAATTTTAATGATTTTCTTAGGATTATTTACAAAACCATCATCATCTGCCCTCATTGATAAATGAAAATATAGGCATTGACTACTTAGTGGCATATCCAAAAATAAGTCGCTATCTACTATCTTTAGTGAAAACATTCTTTTATCTGCCATGCTCTCCTACCTTTCTTTAAATAAAAAAGACGATAGTTTTTACTTCTACCGCCTTGCGTATTGCTATGATTTAACATAATTATATATTAAATTTTTAAGTCTTTATTATTTAACATCTTACTAAACATATCATGATACATATCTTTAGAAGATTCTTCTATCTTGGTAATACTTGATATTTTATTTCCTGCATCCTTTGACGATGCTCCGCAAAGATAAAAGGCTTCATTTTCTGTTCCACAGTCTATTGCTATATATCTATCGTGATATTTTTTACCTGCTATCTTCAGTTTCAGGTCTATATTAGGATAGTCTTTTCTAAAATCATCTAAGATATTTTTTGTAAGCATATCCTTGTTTTTAACATTATCACTAAAGACTATGATCTGAGCCTTATCTCTTGCAGCTCTTAAAAGTTCTAATGTTTTAAGCCCTATATAGTTATCTATAACATAAATACTTTTCTTTGCTGATTTATATATTTTGGTATAGGCAACATCAGCTTCTATCTTATCTCCATTCATCAAGAGGAAATGTTTATATGTCTCTGGGTCTATAAAATTGTCCATTACCTTTTTCAAATCTTCTTTAGTAGCTAATGTGTTAATCTTGCCATCTATCCTTGCAATATCATTTGTGTTTTGATTTGTTTGAATTGCTATTTGAACTAATTCCTTTGAGCTGATAAAATCTTGATTTTCAATGATGAAGTCTTTCATCTGCTTAAACATTCGTATTAAAGCCTTGCTCTGTTTAACGGCAAGTTCTCCCCTTAATACAGTCATAAGCATATAAATACCCTGCTCTGTAAAAGCATAAGGTAGTTTTCTACGACCACCCCAACTTGATGTCGATTTTTTCGATATCAAGTTTTCAAACTCTGATTTCGTCAACTGAAACATAAAATCATCATCAAATTTCTCCGAATTATTTTTTACTTGTTCGTTAAATCTTGTCGTTGTATACCCATAGATTTCAGCCAACTCAAAATCAAGCATAACCTTTTGATTTCGTATATAGTAAATCTTACTTTTAATTGTAGTTTCATCTATAACTACAATTTCCTTATTTTGCTCTGCCATAAAATTCACCTCCTATATATTTTGGGGGCTACAACTTGTAGCCATTTTCTCTTTATTTCATTTAGCTTACAGCTCTTAAGCCAATTATCCATCATATTTTCAAAGTCGATTTCTATAATTATACCAAAAATGTTAAATCTTTTCTATCTCTCCCTCTCTCTCTTTATCTATATCTATATCTTTCTCTATCTCTATCTCTTGTCGGACATTGGTTGGACTCATCAAGGACAATGTCCTCTGTTTATTTTGTCTGTATCTTCTTTTTTTCTCTGCCCAGGCTGTTTCTGATCCGATTAGGTTTGGTATTTCAGTTAAATAGTATTCATCATTTTCTGTTACAACTTCTAGTAAGCCTTGATTGATTAAATAATTAACTGTGACCATTACATCATCGTCTGTTTCATCTATGGTTAGTGCTAACTCTTTTATAAAATCACTTTCTACTCCGTCATAATAGAGTTTGCCCTCATCTTTTAGACTTAGTAATAAAAGTTTGAGGTAGATTATCGTGTAGGTATCTCCTCCCGATATTCTTCTTAATCTTTTTATCCTTTTGTCTGTGAAAAATTCTTCTTTCAATTTTATCCAATAATATCTTTTGTTTGTTGCCATATCTGTTCCTTTCTTGATTTTCGATAATCGAAATTCTTGATTTCCGATTTTCGGAAGTCTTTTTATTATGGTTATTTAAGGGTGTAACTTTTCGTTACTCCCTTAGATTTCTCTGGTCATATCTTTTTTGCTTGGTTTTACTTTTTCTTTTACTTTTCTTTTGACTTTCTCTTTTGTCTTTTCCTTTTTATTGGATAGGTCTTTGTATTTCTTTATTTGTTTTAGGATACTTTCTTTTTCTTTTTTATTTTCCTTGGCTATGACTTGCTTAAAGGCATATTCCATTACTTTTATGTCTTTGGCTTGGAAGAATACTTCATAATTTTTGCTTTCTTTATTTTTCATTACTGAAAAACTTACTCCTAGTTTATTTAGTTCTTTTTTTAAGTCTTTGAGGTCGCTTTGATCTATGCTTATATTTTCTAGTTGTCCTCTTTTGTAGAGATCTTTTATTTTCATTTCATCGCCCATAAGGCTTTTGATGTTTCCATTTGCTTTTTCTAAAGTATCATTCATCTTTTTTCTTATTTCTTTGTCTAAGTTGATTGATTCTTTTGCTGCCTTTATTGTGTATGTTATTATAGTTTGTGCTGCTTGACCTGCTTCTTTGCTTATTTCTTCGTTTATCATGTTTTCTTTCTCCTTTGTTTGAATTAAAAAAAGGGAAGTATAGGCTTTAATTTTTCTATACTTCCCTTTGATTGTTTTTATTTTATTGTTGTTGATGGTGGAATACTTTATTTTGATGTTTTTATATATTTCTTAGGTATTTGTACCTTTTATACTTTCAAATAGCTTACAATACCTTTCCACCTTTAGTAGTTTGTGTGTGTTCTTTTGTCTGATAGATAGTTTTTCATGTTGGAATATATAATCTGTATTTCTTCATTGTTCATTACTTTTATTTCTTCTGTGCTTTTGTATGTTTTGTATGTTCCATCTTGATCTGCTTTTATGAGTTCATCTATTAGCTCTTGCCTTTTATTCATCTCTATTACCTCCTAGATCTGCCTTTATTTTCTTGGTCATATTATAGCTTGGATAAGATATTTTTACCAGGTCTTATCTTTCTTGATCCATTTTCTTGTTTTTCATCATTTCTCTGTATTCATTATCTTTAATAACTTGGTCTTGGAATTTTTTAATCTGTGCTATTACACTTGGTTTTTCACCTTGTTTTATAAGCTTATCTATTTCTATTGATAAGTCTATGCCAAGTTCTTTGTTTACAAAATCTACTGAATATTTTATATGATTAATTTCCTGGTATTCATCTTTTATCTTGTCTTTTTCTTTATTTATTTCTTCAAGCTTTCCCATTAACAGATTTTTTTCTTCATTCCATTTTTTAGGACTTAGTTTTTCCTTATCTGATAGGAGTTTTTTTAATTTCTCGCTTACTACCTTATATTGGTCTATATCTTTCTTATGTTTATTATAAAATGCGTCTTTTGTGAATATATTTTTCTTTTGATATTCTTCATAAACTTCTATTTTGGCTTTGTAGATTTCATAGTATAAAATTTTCTTTTCTACATCTTCCATTTCTTTATGGATTGTCTTTGCTTTTTTATTTAGCCTATAACTATTGGACTTTAAACTTTCTATCTTTGTTTGTAACTGACCTATGGTTTCTATGTTATTTTTTCTTAAATAACTATATGCACTTGTTAGCTTTTTGAAGTCATATTTTTCTTTATTAGTTTTTGCATATCCTTTTAGATATTTACTTTTTTCTTTTTGAATTTCTGAATAAGTTAGTAGATAATTTGTTAGATTGAAAAGTTTAGGGTTGTCTATTACCTTATCTCTTTCTATATCCTTAAATTTTTCATAAGCAGTAGATAAGTTATCTAATAAATTTCCTATCCAACCCTTTAATGTTTTTATCTCTTCTTTTATTGTTTTTACAAGTTGATTGTATTTTCTTATTTCTCTATTGTAGTTTCCTTTGTCAGTTTCTATTCCCTTTCTTTCCATTGCACTTGCTGCTGATCCTAAGTGGATTGTCGGTAGATAATCTGAATTTTGTCTTTTAAAACTCCTATGGTCTACTCTTTTTTCTATCTTGTTTTTTGCTAGATATTCATTGCAAAGGTCTGAAAAGTTTTCTCTCCATTTTTCTACATTGCCCTTATCATTCCAAGTTGTTAGTTCTACTTTTCTTGTCTTAGGTTTTCCATTTTTGTTTAATACTTTTTCTCCTTTTTCATCTAGGATATATTCTTTTTTTGACTTTGCTAAGAACTCTCCTTTTTCGTTTATGGGTCGCATTATGGTCATTATATGACAATGGATATTTCCATTTTTATCTTGACTCTCATCATGGATTGCATAATCTACTATCATTCCTTGTGATGTTAGATTTTCTTTTATAAATCTTTCAACTAGGTTTTTATTTTCACTTAAAGATAATTCTTTTGGTAGTCCTATTATGAATTGCCTTGCTAGTTGTGCATTAGAATTTTTTTCTGCCATTTCTACTTTATTCCATAAGGTAGACCTATCATTAAATTCTTTTGGTATATGATCAGGCAATATTATATTTTTTACTAATACTTTTTCTTTTCTTGTATAGTCATGGGTTACTCCGTCCCATTCATTTTTTATTTTTTCTCCACTTATATATGCTGCACTTGCTACTGCACTTTTGCCTTTTCCTCTTGATATTATGTTTACTGAAAAATGAAAACTGTCTGCCATTTTATCACTTCCTTTCTTTCTTTGTTGTTTTAGGTGGAGGCTTAATAGAGTTGTATATCCTCTTTGTGAATGAGCGTTTTGAAATGATAAAATAGAAAAAGCCGACTACTGAATTAATTTTTGTTGTTTCAGTATGTCGGCTTAATTGTTACTTTCATTTCAAATTTTAAAAGTCAAGGGCGAGCGTTAGCGAGTTTATTTACCCTTGACTTTTAAAAAGCGAATGGTTGTTGGTCGCTTCAGGGGTTTGGCTCCGCAAGACGCAAGCACCCTTTAGGGTGTATAATTGCGCCCTTAGAAAATCTAAGGGAGATTTTGTTATTTTATTTTTATTAATTTCCTCTTATTATTCTTATTGTTTCTTTAAATTCTTTTGTCTTTGTTGCTTCTTCTAGTAGGATTTTTATTTCTTCATCTGTTAGTTCTTCTGCATTTTCTATAAGACTTTCTAAGATTGCTCCTCTTGTTATTAGCCTATGGGTTCTTTCTTTTCTTCTTTTTACTATGTCTTGTTTTAATATCTTCTTTTCTTGATTTTTTAGTTGCCTTAATCTTTCTTCTGTATCATCAATTTTATTTTTTATTTCTTTTGACTCTTGTCTTATTTGCTCTAATTTTTTCATACTTATCTCCTTTCTTGTAATAAAAAAGAGATAACATCTCTGCTATCCCTTTCAAAATTTCATTATTAAAATTTATAAAATACTCTTTACAATAATATTTGATATTTCTTTATAACCTCCTTAAAGTAATCAAACTGTTTCTATTTATTTTTATTTTACACCCATTTCAATTTTGCAAGCTATCGGTATCTCTATAAAAAATACTGTATATAGTCCAAACTCACTTCTTACTCCGATGTTTCCTCCCACATTATTAAGTATTTTTTTACTATTGATACGCCTAATCCCATTTATTCTTTATAACAGGAAAATGTATCGTTTTATTGGGATTTCAAACCTTTATTTTTTTAACTACTGGAATTATAACTTGTACACAGGCATATCCCTCTGGAGTGTTAGATAGATATAGTTCTCCACCATTTTCTCGTATTACTCTTGCTGTGAAATACAATCCGACACCTTTTATAGTTTGTGTGTAATTCTTTTTTTCAGAAAAGCCTTTGTCAGTTGCGTGGACTAAGGCAGCATCTGAAAAATGCGATCCAGAATTTGTGATTTTGTATTCGGCTTTCCCATTTGAAACGATAAATGTTAGATGAATTGATTGGGGTGAATGACCATGCTCACAGGCATTAAGAATAATATTAGTTAAGGCTTGATGAATTGCACTTTCCTCTGTGATTGTATAATCATCTGTATCTTGAAATTGGCTTTTCCACTCATTCCCATATTGCTCACTTAATATATGTCCTTCTTGATTTATTTTGAGATTTAAACTATCTAATGGCAATGATTCCTTGACTAGTTGGTCGTTATCTTCATGACTAAGTTGTAGTTGCAATCTATCGGCTACCTCTTCCAATCGATTCAAATTAAAAATAATGGATTCAGTATATTTCAATAGATTTTCATTCATTTTTTCTTTATCATTGTCAGATAGGAATAGAGTTAATTGACTAAGATCTTCTTTCATAAACTCAGCATTTGCACGAGCAACGGTCAACGGAGAACGATAATCATGCAGCATTTGGGTTGTTTGTTCTCTTATTTTATGCTCGCTATTCCAAAGTTCTTCTAATGTTGCTTTTAGATCAACACGCATGTGGTCCATAAGTTTCCCTAGCTCTCTAAACTCTGATATTGATAGGGAGGAAGGGACAGGTATATTTAGATCTCCATTTCCTATGGAAACAAGAGCTTTTTGTAGAGGTAATACATCTTTATAAATATGTCTGGTAACAGACTTTGCAAACCACATGGTTGGAATAAGAAGCGTAAGAGCAATTATGAAAATAAAAAGTGATTCTACTCTTGGCAGATGTGCATTTGCCCAATCTGAAGAATACAATACACCTATTCTGTATTTAAAGACGCAGACTCTATTATTGTATACAACCTTTGAAAAATAACCTTTAGAAAAAGGTATTTGTTTTCCATCTAAATAGTCTAAAGCATTCTCTTGATCCTCTATCTTCATATTTGAATTAATAACTTCATTTTCATTGTTTAGCTGAATGTAGCCAATATTATCAGGCACCCAAGTTGAGTTGAAATTTTGGCTAGAAATGATTTTTTCTTTTAAGATTTCAACTTGTTTTTCTTCGTGGTTGGCAAAAGTATATAAATCATGTCTAACTCCATAGTTGAAACCGATAACCAATAAAAGAAAAAGAAAACAAATTATACCTATGAATACTAAGGAATATATAGATAATATCTTCCTTAGTGTATTTTTCTTAGAATATATATTTTTTATTCCCATTTGTAACCGACTCCCCAAATTGTTTTAATTGGATCAAGTTGATAAGTTGAAAATTTTTTTCTGATATTTTTTATATGTTCAACTATAGCTGCAGACTCAGATTCTGTCCAAAATCCACCGACTTGTTCGAGAATATGTTCTCGTGAAAAAACTTGTCCCTTATGTCTAGCTAAGAGTTCGCAAATTTCATATTCCATTTTTGTGAACTTGATAGTTTCTCCCTTTATTTGTATTTCTTTGGCATTCAAGAGAAAACGAATATCTCCAAAAGATAGGTAAGAATGATGAACACGCTCTTCCCTTCTTAGATGTGCTTTTACTCGACTGACTAATTCCAATGGTGTGAAAGGCTTGCGAATGTAATCGTCCCCGCCAAGTGCTAACCCCTCAGCGACATCTGCTTCTGTGGATTTGGCTGTAAGAAATAAGATTGGACAATCTACTTTTTCACGGACATTTCTGCAAAGTTCAAAGCCATCCATGTCGGGCATCATCACATCGAAAATCATCAAATCAAATTGATCGAGAGATAAACTTAAAGTTTCTTTTGCTGAGGCACAAGTATAAACAGAGAATTGAGCACGCTTTAAACTTGTTTCAATAACAGATCTAATTTGCTCATCGTCATCAACTATAAGTATTCTTTGACCCATATATTCACCTCTCCTTTCATTAAATTTAGTCTGAGCCAAAAAGAGTACTCATATTATGTGAGCACTCTTATAATTCAAAATCATAGTGTGATATGGAAATCTTGAACTTTTAAATAATTTAATATTATTCATCACTATTATCGGCTCTACCATCCCATTTATTAAACCATATAGGAATTAAAGTAACAAGTGCAATGGTTACTATGATACATATCAATAGACCATATCTCAGCTCAGCCGCAATCTTAAGAATATAATCTGTATGAAAAGTATCTAGAATCATTAGAGATGAAAATCTAGCTGCCCATGTTGGCGGAAGGTAATACCAAAACTTATCCAAAAGTCCAGTACATCCCAAAGCCCCAACCAGAATAAAAATGACTCCAGAACCTATTGACCATGACGTACCAAATTTAAAAGCGATAAATAGATGGATAAAAACTAGGCAAATAAGTGGAATAAGCATAAGAATAGTAGTCAAGACGTAGGATATGGTAATCATCTTTCCATACAGCAAAGCAAACCCAGCAACAGCAATGATTAAACTAAGACCTGTCATAATAACCAATAAAATAACAAGTGATATTAGCATTTGAATTCTTGATTTTCCAACACATAAAATATTAAAAGAAGAACCCGCACGTTGTTCCTGCTGAACAATACCAGTACACAACATGACAACCAAGCAATCCATAAATAAGGATAAGGCTTGAAAAAATCCAGATATATTTTGCTCATTGCTCCATGAAGAAACGGAATAATAAGCGATAAAAAGTCCTACACAAATAATTGGCCAAAGAATGGTTATATAAAATAGCGGACTTTTTACTATTTTATAAATATGCGAATGTAAACATTTCAACATCAAAATCACCTCGCTTCTGATTTTTTATAAAGGGTGGTGGAAACAATGGACAAAAGCATAGTCAGTACCACAGATGCAACAATTGCAATTAAAACATCATAAGATTGTGTATAAATCAAATCTTCTTCAACAGGCAAACCATTAGGCAAAAGCCCTAAAATAGAAATCATGGAACGATTTACCCATGCCCATGGGCAAAATATCCAATATGGTTTTAGTGCTAAAAACACTCCTGAAAAAGAAATAGCTAAATTGACCACTACCGAAAAGATCACCCCTAATTTTTTTGAAATTATAAAGCTAAAAGGGATTTGCCACATGGTTGTGATAAACATGACTATAATCCCTAAAAATATTGAAGCAATACTTAATTGCTTAATCTGATTAATTCCAAACAAACTAAAAATAAATGGTATACAAACCACAGCAACACTTAATAGAAAACATGAAAGAAGAGCATATCCTAATACAACCAAAAGTTTAGAACTCCATATTTTTCCTTGAGAAACTGGTAGACAACGGATTGCACGAAGTCCGTGCTTTCCGTTATCTATATTAACAGCTGTTGCACTGATTAATGCGAAGGTAGCAGGTAAAAAAACTACATAGTACCAGTTGAATAAATTCAAGGAAAAATAACCTTGTTGAACAATAGCCATTAGTGCTAAGCAAAGAGGACTAGCAATAGCAATTCTTCTTGTTGCAGTTCTTTTTGTTTTCAAGAACTCGGCCATTAATATATTTGAATTACTCATTGAAACCTCCTTGCTGATTACTAACAACTTTCATAAAAAGTTGCTCCAAATCCATTTTAGAATCAAATGCACCTTGATAACCTAAATGTCCTGATGCAATAATTCCAATATGATCTGCAATATGTTCGACTTCAGATAAAATATGAGAAGACAGAATTACAGTAGTTCCTTGTTGTGAAAAACCTCTAATAAGTTCTCTCAATTCCTTTATTGCAATGGGATCAAGACCATTCGTTGGTTCATCTAGAATTAAAAGTTTTGGATTACTAAGTAAAGCCAAAGCAATTCCTAGTCTCTGCTTCATTCCCATTGAAAATTGTCCAGTACGTTTTTTACCTGTATTAGTAAGACCTACAATTTGTAAAACTTCTTGAATTCGCTCTTCTTCAATCCCTAAAGCTATTGATCGTACACGACAATTTTCATAGGCAGTTAAGTTTGGATATAGTGGTGCATTTTCAATCAATGCACCAATTTCAGAGAGATTTGAACGATCCCAAGGATTATTATTGAATATGATTTCACCAGATGTAGGTGTAATCATACCGCAAATCATCTTGAGAAGAGTAGATTTTCCGGCTCCATTTGGTCCCAATAATCCATAAATTTTTCCTCTTGGAACATTGATATTAACGCAGTCCACCGCTTTTTGTTTCCCGAACTGCTTTGATAGATTTCTAGTTTGTAATATAAAATCATCCATAGTATATTTTCCTCCTTATCATTTCTTTACGTATGTAATTTTAGGAGAAAAAAATAAGGAAATTATAAGGATTTAAGAATTTCCATAGTAGGTAGTTATTGTCAAGATTTATCTCGCCATTTTAGTGAATTTAGCTATGATAGATCAAAAGTGGCGAGATTAAATACAATTAATCATTTATCATCATTGGAAAATTCAATTGAATCGTTACCACGTTTTATAGTTCTATCAAGAGCCAAAATTATAATGATAACAATAAACCGCTTTATATCTAAAATGAGCCTTATAATATTTCAACTCTCTTTCTATATCAACAAGTTGAGTATAGAATTCGTCATTTTTGTTTTTACTTGCTTTTTTTTAATTTTTATTGCTAGCTTGTCTACCCATTCTTTAATCCTCTTATACTTGTTTTGATTTACTAATCTCTATAACATCTTCAATTCTGCAATCCAATGCCAAGCAAATCTTTTCTAATGACTCTAAGTTCACATAAGAGTTTTTGCTCATTCTTGAAACTATGTTGCTTGTTATGTTTGCAGCTCTTTTTAAGTCTTCTTTGTTCATTTCTCTTTCTTCTGATTTTGTTTCAAGAATTATTGCTACATCATTCATGTTTTTAGCTAAATACCAACCATCTGGCTTATCTGAATATCCTTTAAAGCCTAATTGATTAAAAGTAGTTATTTGACCAGTCCCTTGATCAACATTTTCTTCAGCTTCATCAAAGCCTAATACTAATTTCGCATAATCCCTAACTTGGTCTTCTGTCCTTAAAGTCATTTACTATTCTTCTTCACTAAAATTGTCTTCAAAACTAATAATATCATTAGGCGTACATTGTAGAGCCTTACATATTCTTTCTAAATTTTTAAATGTAATTGGTTTATCCTTGCCCATTTGTGCCATAACATTTGTCGTAAGTCCTGCCATGGCTATTACATCTGTTTTCTTTAGTCCTTTTTTTGCTAACTGTATCCATAATGGTTTATAGTTAAGTGCCATAATATCCCTCTTTTTCTCTTTATTAGATTTATTTAATTATAGCATAAATATTGATTTCATTCAATCTTACATTGATTTAGTGATTTGTTTTAGAGAATTTGTTGTGTTATTCCGTCCTTATTTTGCCATAAATTGCTTAATACCTTGCGATTTTGCGCCGGGATTATCGTTCCCATAGCCTTCCAAAAGATTGATTACGCCCCACGCACCGAGACCGGCACCTAAAGCTACTACTAATTGTTGTAAGGTTGTAACTGCACTACTAAAAAATCCCATAATATTCTCCTTTATTTAATCTTTATAATAAAAGCAAACTTCGTACTCTTCGCATTCTTCATCTTCCAGTTCGTCCAATAAATCTTCCCATGCCCTTTCATAGAGCTTAATTTCAACAGTGGTATCTGCCGTTCTTTGAACAAACTTTTTTAGCTTTTCAAGAGCTAAAATGCCCATAGCGCCGACTGTTGTTATAGAGGAGAATGCTACTACCCCTACTGCAACGCCATAAGAAAATTTCTCACGCTGTTTTCTTTTCATCATTACCTTCTTCCTTCTTTATTCTGTCAATATACGTACTCATTACTTGTTTTGGAATCGTTGTTTTCTTTTTTAGATAGCTCATGCTTCTTCTATATAGATATTTTTCGACATCAAAAGCATATTTGTCGTTATAATCGGATAACTGTTTATAACGTTTATGACTTAGTAGATCGTATTTATCACTAAAAAAAGGTCTGGAACCACGAATCTGCAAAATGCACTTACCGCCGTCCATGACGGCTACTTCATCTTGCGTCATTAATGAGCGACCTGTCTTTTGATACGACATACCATAACTCTTTTCTCTTCCTCTATTTTCAGAGTCATTAAATAAGTCTATTGTCTCCTTACCTAACAGTTCTTCCATTTCTTTGGAAGTTGTTTTCTCCTTGCCACCCAGGAAAAGAGTAGTATCGCAGTTCCCAACAATGGTATCTGCTTTTTCTTTATAGAGGTCTTTTAATTGCGATTGGGTCTGAAGAATAACACTAGCAGAAATTCTTCTCGAACGAATCGTAGCAATTAATTTTTCGAAATTAGGTATTTGTCCAATGTTGGCAAATTCATCGAGTAAGCAACGGACGTGGACAGGAAGTTTCCCACCAAACTTATCGTCTGCTCGCTCACACAGTAAGTTAAAGAGCTGAGAATAAAGCATTGCTATAACAAAGTTAAAGGTCGTATCGGTGTCGGAAACAATAATAAATAGAGCAGTTTTACGGTCGCCGATTTTATCTAGTTCAAGGTCGTCGTAAGACATAATTTCTTTTAATTCGTCTATATCAAAAGGAGCTAATCGCGCACCGCAAGAAATTAAAATGGACTTAGCAGTTTTTCCGGCTGCTAATTTATACTTCTTATATTGACGGACTGCAAAGCAGTCTTTTTTCCGCTCTTCAAGTTCTTCAAACATGATGTCGATAATGTTTTTATAGCTTTCGTCCTCTTCACTTACCTGAGAATTGTCGATCATATCCACTAATGTTCCAAAGTTTCGATCTTTCTCTTCAAGTTCAAATACGATGTAGGCAATTAATGCACAGTAAAGTAGACGTTCTGCTTTAACCCAAAAGTCTTCTCCTGAGTGACTGCCTTCACCTTTTGTATTAATCATCAGAGTATTTACAAGCTTTAAGATGTCTTTTTCTGTTCTTACATAGGCGAAAGGATTATAGTGCATGGACTTTTTAAAGTTGATTGTATTAAACACTCTAATTTGATAAGCTTCACGCACTGCTTTCTTCTTGCCTTTTTTATCTTTTTTAGTCACAATCTTGCCACGAGCAAGCATTTTTCCCGTCTCCGTCAAAAGACTGCCTTTCGGGTCTGTTATAACGTAGGAGCTATGCTGTTGCATAATATTAGGTTTTACATAGAAGCGTGTTTTACCTGAGCCAGAACCGCCGATTACCAGAACATTTTTATTTCTCTCGAACTTCTTTTTACTCACCGGCATTCTTTCTTCCATAGTTAATGATTCTGTCTTTGTCAGAATAATATTCTCGTCAGGATCGCTGCTATTAATGTATGGCTTGATATCTTTATGATCTGCCCATTTCGCAGAGCCATACTCTTCACCTTTCCGAAACTTCTTCGCATTTTTAGCTTTCTGCCATACGATGATTCGAATGAGTACACTTGCAGCTAAGGCATAGAGTGTAAATTTTCCCAAGGGTATAAGTGGAATTTCAGTATTAAAACACATCGCCAGATTTTTAAATGCAAACCCAAAGGAAACACGATCGATTAAAAAGAAAAGTCGATTAAAGAAAAAGAAAAATAGTATATAGGGGAAAATCAACGCAAACAGCGTTTTCTTATTGACTTCTCTCAAATCCTGTATTTTAGAATCCACATAATCCTGAATGTCTTTTGAAATTTGATTGATAATATCCATAAATAGCCCTTTTTAAGTAAAAGAATAGGAAGAGGGAATATCCCCCTTCCCATCAAGTACTATCTTGCAATGTGAACGGTAACCGTTCTATTGTCTTTGTTCCACTCAATGTCTTGGTTAATACCGTCATCGGTATTGCCATTGGTTACTTCGAATACCTTCGAAATATCTGTTAGCGGTACAAAGATTCTGTCTTGTACGATTTCAGGTTTCGCAGAAAGTTCTACCGATTTTCCGCCTACCTTAATGGTCTTACCTTCGTCGATATTGATTATTGCTTCCATACCGTCTTTGGTGAAGGTAGCAGTTCTTGTTCCATGATCCCACTTAACATCAGCACCTAGTACATTTGCTACATACCGGAGCGGTAACATAGTTCTGCTGTTGCGAATGAAGGGGCTAACGTCCATTTTGTAGATCTTAGTATCTTTATTCGTTGCTTGTGCATATTTGTTGGAGTCAATCATAAAGACGTATTTTAATGCAGTGTATTCGCCGTCTTTACTAATTGTTTCCTCTTCAATCAAGGTTCCGCCAATTGCTTTTTCTACCTTATCGATAAAGTCTTTTAAGGACTTGATGTTTTTGCCGAGCAACCCATTGATATGCTTGTCGTCAAAAATAAAGTTTTCGTAAGGTTTCAAGGTTTCTTTTAAATCCTTAATCGCTTGTTTTACTTCATCATCTTTTGCATCTTTTTTGGCAAAAATATCTTTAGCCTTCTTAATTGCTTCATCGAGTTTTTTGTTTTCTTGTTCGCTTAGACGTTTACGATCAACTTTATCCGCTCTATCGAGTTCTTTCTTTAGTTCCTTCTTCAGTTCGGAAAGGTTGGAATCGTGGTTTGCCTTTGCTTCTTCACGTAGTTTAGATAGCTCTTTATCTTTTTCAGCACTTGCTGTTTTTTCAGCTTTCAGGCTGTCTTGAAGTTTTTTAACTTCATCGGCAAGTTTTGCATTATCAGCTTTTGCTTGTGCTAATGCTTCTTCAGCTTTCTTTAAAGCGCTTGCGTCAACGGACTTACCGTCGATCAAATCTTTAATTTTTGCTTCAAGGTCTTTTACATTACCTTCTAGCTTTTTAGCGTTTGCTTCAAGTTCAGCAATCTTGGCTTCTTTTTCAGCGAGTTCTTTCGCTAAACCTTCTTTTTCTTTATTCAAGGCGTCTTTTGCATCGTTGTTGTCTTTAATTGCTTTTTCTAACTCTGCGATCTTAGCGGTGTCTTGATTACCTTTTGCTTTTTCGTCGGCAAGTTGTTTTTCAAGGTCTTTACCTTTCGCATCTCTGCCGGCAATTTGATCATTCAGTGCTGCAATTTTGTCAGCAAGTTCTTTCTTGAGGTTATCAAGTTCAGATTTGGAGTCTAACAGATTTTTGTTAGCTTCTCCTAAATCCTTCTTCATTTCATCAAGCTTAGCTTGCAGTGCTTTAATGAGTTCGGATTGACTTCCGACTTTATCATTCAATTTACCGATTTCGGCTTCTTTTTCTGCAATTGCTTTTTTTAATGCGCTAAGGTTATCTGCAAGCTTTTGATTTTCTGCTTTTGCCTTTTCTAATTGATCTTGGAGAGCTTTCATAGTTTCGGCATCAACAGCTTTACCACTAATTAGATCTTTAATTTTTGCTTCAAGGTCTTTTACATTACCTTCTAGCTTTTTAGCGTTTGCTTCAAGTTCAGCAATTTTAGCTTCTTTGTCGGCGAGTTCTTTTGCTAAACCTTCTTTTTCCTTATTCAAGGCGTCTTTTGCGTCATTGTTATCTTTGATCGCTTTTTCAAGTTCAGCAATCTTCGTGGCGTCTTGATCGCCTTTTGCTTTTTCAGTAGCTAATTGTTTTTCAAGGTCTTTGCCTTTAGCATCTTTATCTGCAATTTGACCGTTAAGATTAGTGATCTTGGCTTCTAATTCTTTTTTAAGATTTTCTAAGTCGTTTTTAGATTTAGCAAGCTCTTTGTTTGCTTCTTCTAGATTACCTTTCAGCCCATTGAGCTTTTCTTGAAGTTGCTTAATGACTTCGTCGAGATCGCCAATTTGCTTATTGAGTTTGTCAATCTCAGCCTTTTTGTCATTAATTGCTTTTTCAAGCTCAGCAATTTTAGCCCTGTCTTGTTCGCCTTTCGCTTTTTCAGCAGCCAGTTGTTCTTCAAGTTTGCTAAGTTCGCCTTTTTTGGCGTTCAATTGATCTTCCAGGCTTTTAATTTCGGCATTCAGATCTTTTACTTTTACAGTAACAGCTTGACCGTCTTCGCTAACAGTAATGTCATCAGTAGAGAGTAACTTGTAACCAAAGAGTTCAGGAATTTCCGTCAATTTAATTTTACTTCCGGATTCAACGGACATTTCTTTTGTAGCTACAGTTTTACCGGATTCGTCAACGTAGTTAAGAGTAACCTTAACAGCTGCTTCTTTTACATTAACCGTTACGTCATAGTCTTTACTTAACTCTTTAAATTCGACAGGTACGTCTACTTCTTTCGTCGATTGATCTTTAAATGTGATTTTTGCTTTCGCATTTTTCCTTTCCGCCGGTAAAGTTACAGTGATAGCTCCGGTTTGCTTTCCAACCTTACTGGTGTCTACAGGAGTCTTTTCTTCGATTTTAACTCCTTCTTTCGGATTGGTAATCGCTTGGGTTAAGTCTGCCTTTTCGCCGGGCTTAACTGTTAATTCCTTGATTTCAGGTGTATATGCTGTACGCTCAGGTCGAGATACAACGTCTACCTTTGCACCTTCAGGCAGATTGTCAATGGCACCTTTAATATCGTCGTCGCTTTCTGATTTCGCTGTATTAACAGTCGGATCAGTCGGTGCCTCACCTTTTAAAACATACCAGAATCCATCTTTTTCACCATTGTTAGGATAGGTTCCTTTAGGAGCAGTAACATCTTCGATATAGTTAGATTTCGAAGACACCTCTTCTGCCCCTACAATTCGATATAGATCTCCCAAATATTCAGCATTTGGACTACTCTTAGATACTGTTACTCTTCCATTTTTTATAACTTCAACTTGACTTATATCAGCTAAAACAAAGGAATGCATTCTAATTTCTGGAGAAAAATAGTCTCCCTTTGGATAAGCGTCGTTGTCAACAATATAATCTGCACCAGTTGTATAAAGTGTACTTGGCAGTTCACCACTAACTGGACCACCGTAACTTGCTTCAAAGTACTTTTGATATGGTTGAGATAGTTTTACCATATTTCCAGGCACAATAGTGGCTTTTAAATATCCATCAACTTTAATACCCGGAAAACCGCCTCCTATTTCCCCAATGCCTTTATATACTCCATAGTTTCCATTAGTAGCAAATGATCGGATGTCTCCCAGTTTAGGTTCTCCGGACTCTGTTTTACTTACATTATATTTTCCCCATATATACTGTTTTGATTGAACGTTCTTGTTTGTACCTGACTCTACCTTTGCTCCTTGATTAGTTCCTTGAGCAAAACTTTGAATAGGTAAGCTCGGTGCAAGCATTAATCCCGCAAGTGCCAAACTAAGTGCTTTCTTTCGTGTAATTTTTTTCACCATTATTATTTCCTCCTTGGATAGTTAACTAATATTTATAATAAAAGGCTTTCGCCTGAATTTTAGTTTCGATTCATTCCTCGGTCTTTTTGTTTTAACTTATCTTCTCTATTAGCTGCTTTTTCTCGTAACTCATCACGAATTTCTTTAGCAGCATTATAGCGTTCTTTATAAGGTTTCCTGTCGCCTTCACGCTCTCGTTTTGCCTCTAAACCTTGATACGTTCTTTTCAAAACCTGATCTACTTGTTTAGTGTCTTTAGCGTGAAAGTACAGTCGAAACTTTTCATCATCAATAGGTGCAACGGCAAATTGAATACCTTCCTTATCACAGGCTTTTACTAATTCTTCTTGCAGATCAGTAGATATAACCTGTTCTTGATCAAGTTGACCATTCATTTTCTGTCGTTCCTCCCATATTTTCATGTCGTCATACGTGGCTTTTTGTACTGGCGATGAGTTGATATTTGTAAAAAGCTTTCTGGATAAATCCAGAAAAAACATTACTTTACGTCTATCATGCACACTATCAGCTAAGCCTTCTTGTATGCCCATTCCCATGAGATCACCTACCTACGAGTTATAATTTGATTTTCTTGCTGCCAACTATCGATTGTTCTTTTGACTGCAAGTAGGAAATCTTCCCACATTTCATCAGGATCGTCATATGAAGCAAAGTCTATACCGACGGTTCCTAATGCTTTTTCGTAAATTTCAGGATCAACATCATTCCACGAGTTCTTTAATTCAACTTCACGAATAAACTCATTTGCGGAAAGAGGTTGCCACTCATCATAGTCCATTCCTTTAAACGATACGCACCACTCCTTTGGGTCTTTCGCACTCTTAAAAACACGGTCTAACAAAAAATCATTAATCATCTAAATTCACCCTTCTTACGTCGTACAACGAGAAGTATTAGCTTCCCTCACTATCTATGCTATACGGACAAAACGCCCAAAACGGACAAAAAACGGACAAAACGGACAAATTTAAAAATACCTTTTAATGTAACGGTCGTGTATTTTACGGGCATAGCTTTCATCATTACTCCCCATTTCTCCGGATATCCGCTTCCAACTAGATTTGTCGATATATCGTCTTGTAAAAACATAGCGGACTCGATCGTCCTCGATTGTCGATATAAATGACTCAATTTTATAAAGAGATTCGACTGATTTATTCAGCCTTTGTGTTAATAGCTTCTTCAAAGCAGTCGTGTAGTCTGATTGAGTTTCCCTACCACGAATTGTTATGTGCATTTTCTGAAAAGGAAACGAGCTATTCGAACCGACGACAGTATCTGTAACCTCTGCGTCGAGATTATCTAGTCGTTCAGAAAGTAATTTAATTTCCCGCTTTAAACAGTGATACTGGCTTAATTGATCTTTCGTTAATGTTAAGTTCGGCAAAATCCTTGCTCCTTTCCTCATAACGTAAGCCGACCGGTAAACGCATAAAGCGTTCGTCTGCTTTTTGTTTTTCTTCCATGCTCTGATAGATCATTCTAAAGTTCGCTCTTTCCTGAGCGATATTTTGTGATAGGCAGCAATTTTGAAATCCTAATCTTCTAGCAGCTTCTGCCGTCATAGAATCTTCAGATTGTAGCCAATTCATAGCTTCAATTTCACGAGACGCACCAAACCGTTGTATTGCTCTCTGGACTAGTTGCCATGCCTCAGACCAATCTTTATTCGGCAAAGATTTGGGACTGCACAACTCGTAAATGTCGGATATAGCCGGAGGGAACCTCTCGGTATTAATCCAAAACTCAATAGCGAGTCTTCTTTTTTCAGGATCCAGTACCGACAATTTGCGATGCCACAACTCCATCATTGCGTGATCAGTTAAAAATTTATATTGTGGATAAGCCGCTTTTAGCACACTTAAACATTCCGCTACAGCCCTGTCGTCATCACTAATTGTCATGACACACCTCCACGCCATTCATAAAAGTCCGCCACTTCATCGACAACAGTTTTAGGTGTATGATTCATAGTATTTTGCTGATGAACCGGTAATATTCTTTTCCAACCGTTCACCATGGACTGCTTGAGGACATCGATCATTTCTTTTTCCGTCGAACCTATCTCCTTTAATTCGTCAAGAAACATTGGCAATATAGACGGAGTTATAGCAGCACCTAACTCTTTTCGATAAGCAATAAAGTTAAATAATGCGTCCTGAAGTTCAAAGTTTGAGGTAAAGAAAAATACGAGATTCGTAATTTCATTCTCATCTGATTCCTCGTTTTTTTCGACTGAATTAAATTTTTGACTTCCCCCGGCGATTTCTTTATTGGGGTTATTTATACTATGTTTTAGATTAATACTTTCTTTATCTCTACTTTCTTTATTATATAAAGCAGTCTTTTTGACTGATCTGGTCATTCCGTTTAACTGATTTGGTAATTCAGTTTGACTGATCTGGTCATTCGCTTTGACTGATCTGGTAATTCCTTTTGACTGATCTGGTAATTCATCTTGACTGTATGAATCCTCTGAGCAGTCATTTTGAAGACCCTGTTCATTCATTTTGACTTCATCATTTTGTGGCACTGGATCCTCTGGAGCTTGTTCATTTTCACCAAAAACTATTTTTTCGATTGCGTCGTAGTGAAGCTTTAAATATCTCCTTTGTGGAAAACCGTCGAACTTGACTGAAAGTATTCCCATATCTTCAAATTCTTTAAGTAGCCTGTATTGCTTCGATTGCGAGAAACCGGACATGTTTTCTATTGAGCTGACTGTTTGATAAAACCAACCCTCATCGTCGCCTTTTTTAGAAAACATCTCTTCTCCTTCAGCAAGAATGCTAAGAAGATAGGCTCTGTCTAATCCGAGAACTTTCAAAACTTTACGATTAATCGCAATAAATCCTGACCACCCAAGAAGAAGTTGTTTTAGGCTATTTTGCATATACAAGATCCTCCTTAAAAAACGAAAGATCTTTCTAATTCTTCCGCAAACTCTATAAGATCATCAGGCTGTTTACAGTGCAAGAATCTCCACTCTCGAAATTCCTTTGTTGAAATCAATCCGTATTCAACAGCTTCATTTATCGTGGCTAAAGCATCTGAATAGCTTTCGTACCACTTATAAACGTTATAGTCATCTGTATAAAACCACGTTTTACTTTCTCCGGGCATCATAATCTTTTCGACCGAATCATCAATTATTAGTCTCTCAATAGTAACGTCATCATAATCGATTGAATCCCAGTTTATTAAGTCATTTAAACAATATGCTTTCATATGACTTCCTCCAATTCATTCAAAGTCCTCCGGCACATGTCACGTGTCTCAATAAGGCTCTTTATAATATCTTCATTCCAATTGCATTTGCACTTGTCGTTAAGGGCGAGATCGACAGCGAAAATAACGCTAACCAGTTTTAGTCTTATATAGTTCGCTCTTTCTTTTGAGGTTACTACCATAGCCAACCACTATCTTTCCAAGTAGTCATTTAGAGCTTTTTTCGTGATAATTCTCTTTTGTGGTGTCACTTGCTTATAATCAAGTTCTCCACTTTCCATGAGGCGGTATAGCTGAGTCCTTCCGATACCGCTATATCTAGCAGCTTCTTTTACGGACAAACCATATTTGTTATTTTCAACTAATAGATTTTCTATATTTTGTAATTGCTTTTTAACTTCATTAAATCCAACGTCATTCAATGCAACTGCTTCCATATTTAACTCCTTATTTGTCGTTGTTTAGCATAAAACAACATAGTGATTTAACAATAATTTCAACTCGGTAACGCCAAAAAAGAATTAAGAAAAATGTACATCTTATTTTGCAATCCGTTCTATATCTCGAACTTTTGCAGTAAGAAATATTCTGTCACATCAGAAATACCTAAAATGTAGGATATCTTTAGGATTTCACTTGTTTTAAACTCTGTTAAACCATTTAATTTATTGGACAGTGTACTTACAGGAATTCCTGTATTTTTAGACAACGAACGAATGGTAAATCCCTTTTCAGCCATTAGTCCTTTTAATTTATTGTAGGATACTTCCATAATATTTCCTCCTTTGGACAGTTCTATATCTCGAACATACATTTATATTAGCAATGCTATAATTAAATGTCAACCTATATTTCGAACTTTTTTCTTTTTATTACGTGCAACGATTGAAATTTCGAACACCCTTTGATAGACTATATGTACAGGAGGTTGTTAGATGAAAAAACAAGAAAATCTAAAAAACTTTGGTGCCAGAGTTAAAAAGGCTAGGCTCTCCAAAGACTGGTCTCAGGAAGAACTCGCTAATAAACTTGGTACTAGTAAAAGTGTTATCTCCGGATATGAGTCTGGACGTAATGATCCAGCATACTCTATGGCACTTAAAATAGCCGAGAAATTAAATGTTTCTATAAACTGGCTCTTCTATGGCAATGAAGACTTTAATAATATTACTAATGCCATAAATCCACCTTCCACGAAGCAATACCCTTTAATAGGAACCATTGCTGCAGGTGTACCAGTTTTAGCTGAAGAGAATATAGAAGAATATATTAGCCTAGATAAAAAAATCAACGCTGATTTTTGTCTTAGAGTCTCTGGTGACTCAATGGTGCTTTCTTACATTTTTGATGGTGATATAGTCTTTATTAGGCAGCAACCTGACGTCGAAAATGGCGAAATCGCTGCTGTTCTTATCGATGACTCTGCGACATTGAAGAAGGTCTACAAGCATGGAAATGATGTAGTTGAACTTCGAGCAGAAAACCCAAAGTATAAACCTGTGCTTTTTGATAACCACTCAAACATTTCAATTATTGGTAAAGCTGTTTATAAATTAAGTAAGATATAACTGATTTATAGTAAGTAAATAAAAAAGCCTCCAGTCGACTGACTGGAGGCAAGCACCTTCGCATGAAGGTACTGGTGACACATTTATCTTATCATGCGAAAGTGCCTATATCAAGATTTGTAAGACTTTACTTTCTAGATATGAGGTGACATTATGAAAAAAATCAAAAGAGCCAATGGTGACGGAAGTATCTGGACAGAAATACGCAATGGACGAGTTTATTATCGTGGAGCTGTCACAATTGAAGTAGATAATAATGGCAAAGCAATTAGAAAAACCGTCGGCGGGTATGATCGCCAAACAGTCGTTAAAAAGCTACGAGAATTTCAGGTCTTAGCAGATAAAAATATTCTTATCGAACCTTCAGATGAAGTTTTCGCAGACTATTTTAAACACTGGATCTTTTCTTCCAAAAAAGAAAAAATTATGCCAACAAGTTTTCAAAAATATGAAACGGAATATAGATTACGAATTAAAAATTCTACACTTGCTAAAATCAAAATGAAAGACTTAAAAGCAACTCACCTACAATACCACTTTGATGATTTACAAAAAGAATATCCACTCCCCACAATACAAAAAAACTATAGAATTATAAAGCATTGTCTTGACTTCGCAATGAATCATGAAGATATTTATAAAAATCCCATTGCCTCAGTCACGATACCCAAACGCAATTCGAAAATAAAAAAACGATCTATGCCTATGACGGCAGAACAACAACAAAAATTTGTTTCCAATTTAAAAAACACTTCTCTAGATAATTTCATATATATGTCGCTTGCCACTGGTGGTCGTCTTGCCGAAATTACAGCACTAACTTGGGAAGACTATACTGGACACTCTATTATAATCAATAAACAATATAGAAAAAGTGCTGAGATTAAGGAAAATGGAGAAAAAACCTGGCACAGAGAAATAAGCGTTCCCAAAAGCGACACCAGTATACGAGAAATACCGGTTACAGATACTACTATAAAAATGTTGAATCGCCAAAAGGAAATTACCTTAAATTTAAAACGAGACTCTGACCATTTTATAGACCGGAATTTAATCTTCCCAGACGATAAGGGAAATTATATTGAAAGTAAGCGTCCCACAAGAAGAGTTAAAACAATTTGCGAAAGTATCAATCTACCTACTTTTACATTCCATGAGCTTCGCCATAGTTATGCTACTAGGCTTTATGAACAAGGCGTTCCTGTTCGAACTATTCAATTGCTGTTGGGACATTATGATATACGAACAACGGAAATTTATGTAACAGTATTAGATGATTCTAAAAAATCGGCAGTCGATTTATTAGACGGCATTATATGAAACTATGCTTTCAGTGTGCAACGGAGTGTGCAACCGTTCGAGATTATTTGAGATAAAATGAAAGCCACTTGCTATTTCAAAAATAACAAATGGCTTAAACATGCGGTTTCAAGATTATTTGAAACCCTTTGAAATTGTATGGTGGAGACGGCGGGGGTCGAACCCGCGTCCGAAAATTCTTCCACCGAGGTTTCTCCAAGCTCAGTTTTTCTTTAGATTTCCCTTAAGGCGAAAAGAAAAACAAAAGGTCGCATTAAGGTAGCTTCATAAGTTCCGGCATCGGGGCAAAGCTTGACCGATGACGTTTCACCACTGATTTGACACTTCCCTAAGCCGTGGTCCTCTTAGTTCCGTGGGTAGCGTAATTTACGCTGCCAGTGCTACGTTGTTTTCGTTAGCATTTAATTTTTTGAGCCATTTTTACGTTGCCTGACTCATCAACGGCTTGCTACCCCGGGTTCCGAATCCCCGTCGAAGCCATTTCGTCCCCATGGGTATCTTCTAGCCTATCGTGTTTTTCTCATTCTGTCAATCGCTTGTGAAAAAAGACCCGGCACATGCCGAGTCTCTCGTCAGTTTGTCGTATCGAAGTTTTCCACCAAGTCGCCGCCTTTGGTGTAGAGGTGGTAGTACAAACCGCCCTTGGCCATGAGCGCTTTGTGATTGCCCCGCTCCACAATGCCCTTGTCTTTTTCCATAACCAAAATCGTGTCGGCATTTTCCACGGTGGAGAGCCGGTGGGCGATGGTAATGGAGGTGCGGCCTTCGGTGAGGGCTTCCAGGGAGTGTTGGATAATCATTTCGCTTTCGTTGTCCAGGGCCGAGGTGGCTTCGTCTAAAATTAAAATGGCAGGGTTTTTCAAAAAGACCCGGGCGATGGAGATCCGCTGTTTCTGTCCGCCGGATAGCTTCACGCCCCGCTCACCTACGTGGGTTTTAAAGCCTTCTTCCAGATCCATGATGAAGTCGTAAGCATTGGCCAATTTCGCCGCGTACATGACTTCCTCGTCGGTGGCTTCCGGGCGGCCGTAGCGAATGTTTTCCATGACATTGGTGTTAAAAAGGTACACATCTTGTTGCACCATGCCGATGGTTTTTCTCAAGCTCTCCAAGGTGAGGTCCCGCACGTCGTGGCCGTCTATCATGACGGCGCCGCGATCCACATCCCAAAAGCGGGGAATGAGGTTGCAGATGGTGGTCTTTCCCGCGCCGGAGGGCCCCACCAGGGCCACTTTCTCTCCCGGGCGAATGGTCAGATGAAAATCATCCAGCACCTTGTATTTGCCTTCGTAGGAAAAGTCCACGTGGTCGAAGGCGATGGCGCCCTCGGCATTTACGAGATCCACGGCGTCTTCTTTTTCCCGAATGTCGCTTTCTGTGGCCATGATTTCGTTGAAGCGCTCGATGCCGGTAAGGCCTTTTTGGAAGGTTTCGGTGAAGTCGATGATGCGCCGCACCGTGGCCACCATGGTGGTGACGTACATAATGTAGGCCACCATATCCCCGGGAAGAATGTCTCCCGCCATCATGTAGCCGCCTCCGGCGATGATGACGATAAGATACATGATTCCATCGAAGTTTCTGGTGACGGCATTAAAGCCCGCCATGGCCTTGTAGTATTCCCGCTTGGTTTCCAAAAAGCGGGTGTTTTCGTCGTCGAAGCGGGCCTTTTCCATGTCTTCGTTGGCGAAGGATTTCGTGACGCGAATGCCGGAGATGGAATCTTCGATGGTGGCGTTTAAATCCCCCATCATGGCCCGCTGTTTCCGCTGGGCCACGAGCATGCGCAAGCGAAATTTCCGCGCCGCCACAAGCATAATGGGAATCATCAAATAGAGCACCAAGGTGAGCTTCACGTGAATGGACACGAGGATCACGAAGGTGGTGATGACTTTCACCACGAAGATAAAGTATTCTTCCGGCGCGTGGTGGGAAAATTCCGTAATGTCGAAGAGGTCGTTGGTAATGCGGCTCATGATCTGGCCAACTTGGGTGTCGTTGTAGAAAGAGGCGCTTAAGGTCTGCAGGTGATTGTACACGTCCCGGCGCATGTCTTTTTCGATATTTGCCCCCATCATGTGGCCGATGTTGGTCATGTAGTAGGCGGCAAGGATTTCCACGGCCTTAATGACGAAAAACAAAAGGGCCAGTCGGGCGATGACATGGGGTGTAATGAGACGAATGTCTTTCACGCCGAGATTGGTTAAGTAGCGCAGGATCACCGGCAAAATAATTTCCGATACGGTGGTGAGTCCGGCGCAAAGAAGATCGGTAAATAAAATGCCTCGGTAGGAGGCAAAGTAGGGTTTGATGGAGTTCACTTTCGAGGAAAATGTCATAACACGCCTTTCTGTCGGTTTTAAATAATCAGAGAAATAAAATAGAGGGCCAGTAAGTGGGCGGGATAGAAGATGTAGAAGAACCAGCGGCCGCCCCTGCCCCGCTTGCCATTGTACTGATAAATCAAGGGCAGGGACAAATACACCGTGCCGTAAAGGGGCGCTTCGAAGAAAAAGCCGAAGAGGCCCATGAGCATGGTGCGGCGGCGGTCGTTGCACGCCAAATAAAATAAGACCATGGCGATGATGCCCACGGAGCCGTAGTCGAATTTCAAAAATTCCGCGATGAGGGCCGTGGCGATGAAAAGGAAGACGGCGTAGGCTTTCTTCCCCTTTTTGTCTCCGTCGAGGATTTTCTTCATCCCGACGATGGTCACAGCCCCCACGGCCAATTCAAAGAGCACATTTTGGTGATCCCAATAAAAAGCTTGACCGAAGAGGCCCAAATCGAAGGGCACTTCGGCGATGAAGGCGAAGATCACCAGCCGCTGAATTTGTTTTTTCCAGTCCCCGCTAAGCAAAATGCCCTGAACGAGGAAGAAGCAAAAAATTGGAAAGGCGATGCGGCCTGCCAGGGTGGCCACCATGGCGAGAAGCCCCGCCGTGGAAAGGCCCGAGAGGACGGGAATCCCCCAATCGTTCACCACATAGGCCGGCGTAAAGCCCAGGCTGTTTAATGCCACGCCCTGGCTCATGTGGTCGAAAAACATAAACACGCAGGCGATCATCTTCAGGGCGTTGCCGGAAAGGCCCTGTTCTTTGTGCCATGCAGCCAGAAGGCTTTCTTTTGCCTCCGGCGATAAAAGCCTATTCATCTTTCGCTCCCAATAAATTCTGAAAATCGATATCGTAGGTCGTAATCAGGGCGTATTCCGGGTGGTCCTTTTCCACCTTCCACTTTAATTCGGCATCGATGTCCTTGGCCTTGCCCTCTAAATCCATGGGCAAAAGCACGTCGAAAATTAATTTCAGCCCGTCTTTTCGATTGACGATGCGAAAATCGTGCATATCCAAACGGGGATCCACTTCCTTTAGCTTTTTCTTCACGTAATCGTAAAGGGCGTTGCTCCTCGGATCGTCGATGCGAATGGGATCGATGTGGATCGTCGTATCCATGTGGTATTTCGCCGCAATGTTCCGCTCGATTTCGTCGATGTCCTGATGAATTTTCATCACATCATCTTCGCTGTTGACCTCCACGTGAAGGGTGAGGAATTGTTTGTTGGCGCCGTAATCGTGATACATCATGTCGTGCACGCCTAAAGCCACCGGGTAGCTTTTAATGTCTTTCATAATGGCGCGGACCAGCTCCGGATCGGTTTTTACGCCCAAAAGGGAATCTACCGTCTCCATTAAGCTTTCCCAGCCGCTTTTTAAAATGATTCCCGCCACAACGAGGCCCATCCATCCGTCGATGTTCAGGGAAAAGAGTTGGTTGACCAGGAGGGAAAAAAGAACCGCCGCCGTGGCGAACACGTCGCCTCTGGCGTCGTAGCCCGTGGCGATTAAAAGCTCCGAATCCATGGCCTCACCGAGAACCACATCGTAGCGATACAAAAATACCTTCCCCGCCATGGAAGCGATGAGGACGCCGACGGCCAGGGCCGATGTTTCCATGGCATCGGGATGGATAATGGTCTTTGCCGATTCCCACAAAAGGCTGAGCCCGGTCCAAATAATAATCAGGCTCACGAGAAAAGAGGCCAAATACTCCATGCGGGCGTGGCCGTAAGGGTGGCGCCTGTCCGCCGGCCTGGCGGCGAAGTGAAAGCCTCCGAGGGCGATGACCGAGCTCATTAAGTCCATGGTGTTGTTTAAACCGTCGGCGATCATGGAAATGGCGCCGGCCAAGGTGCCGATGACGATTTTCGACAGAGCGAAAATAAAGTTCAGCACAATGCCCATTACCGCCGCTTCTCTGCCCATGGCGCTGCGCCCGGCAGGATCTTTCGGATCCGGCAATTTTTTTTGAATCATTTTATCCAGCATAATTTCCTCACATTAAAGGGGCTGCGCCTCCGGTCTCAGATCCATTTTCAGCTTCGTCATCTTCAGGCCCTGCATTTCATTGACCGTAAAGAGAATGTCGCCGTAGCGCACCACATCGCCCTGCTTGGGAATGCGGTCCAAAAGCTCGATGACAAAGCCGCCGATGGAATCGGACTTTTCGCTTTCCAAATTCATGTGGAAGTAATCGTTGATCTCGTCGATCCGAAGTTCCGGATCCACTAAGTACACGCCGCTTTCCAAAAAAATCACGGCGGTGTTTTCCAAATCGTACTCGTCGTCGATATTGCCTACGAGCTCTTCCAAAATATCTTCCATGGTAATGATGCCGCTGGTGCCGGCGTACTCGTCCACCACCACGGCGATGGAGAGATTTCTCGCCTTAAGCTCGCGGAAAATGCGATCCGCCACGGCACTTTCCCCGATAAAATAAGGATCCCGCAGGATTTCTCTCAGGCGAATGGTCTCCCCTTGCGCCAAAAGGCGCACCACATCTTTCATGTACAAGATGCCGATAATGTGGTCGATGGAATCTTCGTAAACGGGGATGCGGCTGTAGCGATTGTCTTTTAAGAGATCAAAAATTCCCTCTTCCGTGGCCTCCACATCCAAGGCCACCACGGAGGTGCGGGGCTTCATCATGTCGGAGGCCGTGGCCGAAGAAAAGTCCAGCACATTGTCGATGTAGGCCCGCTCTTCCCGCTGCAACACCCCTTCTTCTTCTCCTACTTCCACCAAGGCTTTAAATTCTTCTTCAGTGATGGTGGGGGCTTCGTCTACGTGAGAGAAAAGCCATTTCGTCACCAAACCCGACAGAGCCGTGAGGAAAAAGACCACGGGCTTAAAGAGCTTCGTGATCCCGGAAATGGGCTTCGCCACTTTGCGGCTGATCATTTCCGGCTGTTGTTGGGCGGCGGTTTTCGGCAACACTTCCCCGAAGATCAAGACAAAAATCGTCATGACCACCGTGGCCACCACCGGGCCGCTGGCGCCGAAAAGTTGCGTAAAAAACACCGTGGCCACCGCCGAGGAGGCGATGTTCACAATGTTGTTTCCGATTAAAATACTGGAGATGACATCTTGGGGCTTTTCGAGAAGCTTCAAGACGGTCATGCTCTTTTTATCCCCCTCCGCGGCCCGCCGCCTCAGGCGAATTTGATTCACCGAGGTCAGCGCCGTCTCCGACGAGGAGAAAAAGCCGGAGAGGGCAATGAGAATCACCACAATCGGTATATAAAACCAAACATCATCCATTTAATTTGCTCCCAAATTTCCTTCAAATACATAGCGGTGATTGTCTACATCCAGCAACTTGGCCCGAAAGGTGCCCACATGCTCCGGCATAAAGGCATTGGGATCCAAGACGATTTCTCTCTGCGACGGCACAAGCGTGAGCCCGCGAACATCCACGGCCGGCGCCGCCATGGAAAGGGCTGCCCCTTCGGGCAAAGGCAGGTGCCCGAAATTTAAACGCTCGAGCTTCATGTGCACGGTGCCGTCTTTATAGGCCAAGGGCCGCGTCTTTAATACCAGCTCGCTCCGGATGCCGTAAGCATCCACGGGAATGCGGAAATAAAAGCCGTCGGCAATGGAAAAGCGGGCGTCGCTTCCGCTTTCTTTCAATCCCCGGCGCAGGACATTTTCCAACGCCTCTTTCGTCAGGGTGATTTCGTAATTGGATTTTTCTATATTCGCCGTTTCTTCCTCTTCCGGCATATCCTCGGGCCGAGACAAAATAAACAGGCCGATGAGAAGGATAAGATTGATCGCCAAAAGCAGGAGAAACGCAATTTTCCACGGACAATTGTGCATACTACGCTCCTGTGATATTATTTTTTTGTACGCAATCGTACTACGCATATCATACTATAATACGAAAAACAATTGTAGCAATAAGGAGGAATTATGCTAGAAAAAATGAACACGCGCCGGTGGATCGCCGTCGGTGTCGCCGTGTTGATCTTAGGCATCAGCGCCATCTCAAGCGGAATCAGCGACAAGATCAACAGCGAAGCCCGCATGAAAAAAATGGAAGCGTCCTTTATGAACACCGTCAACGGCATGAACGAGGAAGTGGTAGAAGAAGGCGACGCGCAAAATCGTATTGCCGTCATCACTGTGGAAGGCGCCATTATGAATACGCCCCAAGCCTCTTTTCTCACCAAAGGCTACGATCATCAGGCCACATTAAACGCGCTGGACGAGGTGTTAAAAGACGACACCATTAAGGGCGTGCTTCTGAAGGTCAATTCCCCCGGCGGCGGCGTCTACGAAAGCGCCGAGCTGCACAAGCGGATCAAAGCCATTGTCGATGGGAAAAAGCCCGTTTACGTGGCCATGGGCAACACGGCGGCCAGCGGCGGCTATTACATCTCCGCACCGGCGACGAAAATTTACGCCGCCCCCTCCACCCTCACCGGCTCCATCGGCGTCATTATGGGTGGCACCAATCTCTCGGGCCTCATGGATAAATTAGGCATCGCCAATCAAACCATAAAAAGCGCCGCCCACAAAGACATCGGCAGCAACACCCGCCCCATGACCGAAGAAGAACGGGCCATTTTACAAGGCGTCGTCGATGATCTCTACGGCGAATTTCTGAACGTGGTCTCCCAGGGCCGCCACATGGACATGGGCACCCTGCGCCCCTTGGCCGACGGATCTGTCTTTACGGGCAAGCAAGCCAAGCAAAAGGGCCTGGTGGACGCATTGGGCTATTCGGAAGACGCCCTTGCCGCCTTAAAAAAGGCCATTAAATGTGACAACCCCGAAGTCTTTAACTACACCAAGGGGCTGGGCGACGGCTTCTTCTCCTCCCTTTTCAGCCAAAAAGCATCGGATAAAGAAGTGGCCGCCAAACTCGTTCTCGGCGCTTTGGCAGACAATGACCGCCCCATGTACCTCTACGGAGGTGAATAATGAACGATCAACACTACGATCCCTTCACCGAAAAGAAAAAAGGCCTCTTTCACCGAAATGAAGAGGCCGCAGAAACGAAAGAAAACAACGCCAAAGCCATGGCCGAGGCGCTAAACGAAAACTTACAGAACGAAACTTCGGATGTGCACGCTCATGAAGCGAACACCCAAAGGGAAGTCGAAGAAGCACCTAAGGCTGAAGCCCTTTCTATGGGCGAGGAAAGCAAAACTGCCACCGAAGGTGCCGCTCAAGGCTTTGAGGCGACGCAGCCGCAATATCCCAAGCCTTCAAGACGTCGCTACAGCCATCCCGTCTCCGCCATGGTGGTTGCGGGCTTTTGGATTCGCACCGTGGCCTTTTTAATCGATGCCGCCGTGGCGAGCGCCTTTGCCGCCATTTTCGCATCGCCGATTAACGCCCTTCTTTTGACGGAGGGTGGCTTGGCGGCCAAGGCCATCAGCGGCTTCTTCTTCTACCTCTACTTTATTCTCTCCACCTATTTCACCAACGGCCAAAGCCTGGGCAAAATCATCACCGCCATTCGCGTCATTCATCCCGAAGAGGATCGCCTCTCCTTGACCACCGTGGTGATTCGAGAAGGCTTCTGCCGATTGATTCAAACCACCTTCGTCCTCCTCTACGTCATCACCGCCTTTTCCGAAAGAAAGCGCAACCTCGGCGACTACCTCTCGGACACCTATGTGGTGAAAGACGCCCTTTACCTTGTGGAAAAAAAGGAAGGCGACCTCTTTTACGCCTACGAAAATTAATTGTTCCCATAAAAAAACTGCGGTCAGGCACGCCGCAGTTTTTTATTTGCCCGAAAAAGGGCACAAAAAAGACCGCCTATTGGCGACCTTCTTTTTAATGGAGCTATCGACGGGACTTGAACCTGCGACCTCTACATTACCAATGTAGTGCTCTACCGGCTGAGCTACGATAGCACCTCAATACCTATCTAATTATAGGTGAGGTTGGCATTTCTGTCAAGGGCTATTTACATTCTTTTTATGGCGCCCTTACTTCCCTTCACTTTCCGCAGAGGCATTTTCTCCCGCCTCCTTTTCGTCGTCGTAAAATTCATCTTCGTTGTCTGTAAAGATTACCGTATCCCCGGCACAAAGCACGGTTTGGCCCGTGGGAACGAGAATGTTTTGATCCCGCTGCACGATGAGGATGAGCTCCGTCGGCTTAAAGTGGATGTCCATAATGCGCTTGCCTTGCCAGGGGTGGTTCTTGCGAATGGTGAATTCTTCCAAATTGCCTCCCACTTCGTCGAAGTGGCTCTTGCCGCCGATGACCACCACATCGCCCTTTTCGAGAATCGTGTCGCCGCGGGGGACGATGGTCTTGCCGCCCCTTACCAGTTTCGCCACGATAAAGTCGAAGGTCAGGTTTAAATCCTTTACCGGCGTGCCGATTAAGGCCTCGTCGTAGACACGGGTTTCCAAAAAGCCCACGTCGCTTCGGTCTTGATAGTAGTTAAATGTTTTAAGCACCGTGTCGTTGGGATCCAGCATGTCCATTTTCTTCACCACCCAAGGCAGTAGGGAGCCCTGGATCAAGCTGGAGGCGATGCACACGGCAAAGACGATGTGAAAGAGATCCCCTTCCAGGGGCGCGCCGCTGTTAATGACCATGATGGCAAAGGCAATGGCCGCCGCGCCGCGAAGCCCCGCCCAGCAAAGCACCACTTTTTGCTTCACCGTGGATTCAAAAAAGCCCATAATGCCGAAGACGGCCACGGGGCGGGCCACAAAGAGCATAAAGAGGGTGACGACGATGCCCATGGGCAGCCAGTGGATGAGGGCCGGCAGATGGGAAAGAAAGCCGATGAGAAAGAAGAGGCTGATCTGCATAATTTCCGTGAGGCCGTCGAAGAAAAAGACCAGCTCCCGCTTGCCCATGTATTCCTGATTGCCCACGATGATGCCGAAGAGGTACACGGCCAGGTAGCCGTTGCCGTCGAGGACGCCGGTGAGGGCGTAAGTACCCATGGCCATGGCGAAGACGTAGATTGTAAAGAGCCCTTCTTTTCTGAAATTCACGTGCTCCGTAATAAAGAAAAACACCCGCGTCATGAGAAAGCCGATGAGAAGGGCGAAGCCGATTTGCTTGGCAACCAACAGGGGAATGGAAAGATCCGAACCCAGAAGGATGCTCAAAAAGATCATGGTCATGGTGTAGGCCGTCGGGTCGTTGGAGCCGCTTTCCAGTTCCAAAAGGGGCGCCGAGCGGTACTTCAGATTCAGATTTTTACTCTGCAAGACAGAGGAGACGGAGGCGTAGTCGGTGGAGCCCACCACGGAGCCAAAGAGCATGGATTCGATCATGGGAAATTTCAGCACGTAGTGGACGAAAAGCCCCGTTACCGCCGCCGTTATCACGACGCCCAAGGCACTTAAAAAGACGGCGGGCTTTAAGACGGGCAAGCCCATTTCAAGTTTCGTGCCGTACCCCCCGTAAAACATAATGATAAACAAAGCGAAGGAGGCGTATTGCTCCATAAAGTCGTAATTTTCGAAATGAAGCCCCGTGCGGCTCGCTCCGATCCCTAAGACGAAAAACAATAAGAGGGCGGGGATGCCGTATTTATGAGAAAAGCGAATGGCCATGAGGGCCAAAATAAATACCACGGAGACAAATAGCAGGAGCTGATTCACGACACACCTATTTCAAAGGCCAATAAGGCGCGTTTTTTCTCGTCGCCGCCGGCGTAGTGGCCCGCTTCGCCGCTCGCATAAACGACGCGGTGACAGGGAACGACAATAATATAGGGATTTTTCGATAGGGCGCGGCCCACGGCCCGGGCGGCACCGGGAGATCCCACGGCCCGAGCGATTTCTCCGTAGCTGAGCACCTCGCCGAAGGGGATGTTTTTCGTCGCTTCGTAGACTTTTTCCGCAAAGGGCGAGGCACCTTTTTCGAGGGGCAAATCGAAGGCTCTTCCCTTGCCTGAAAAATAATCATGAAGGGCCGCGGCGGCCTTTTCACACAAAACATTTGGATGGGAAGCGCCCATATCCTCCACAAATGTCAGAGAGAGAATGGTGCGATCTGTGGCTTCGATTTTTATGACGCCCGCCGGCGTCTCGACGAAGGCATAATACATCGTCTCGTTATTCGCTTTCATCCTTCTCCCCCTTTCTGCCCCTATTATATCAAAGATTTTCCATAAGGTCGGCGATGGAAGCTTTCCTTTTGTCCCACAAAAAAAATCGACAGGTCTCCCTGTCGATTCCCTTCATTTTTTTAGCCGAAGAGCTTTTTCTTCAGTCGGGCGAAAAATCCCGGCGCCTTTTTCTCTTCGCTTTTTATCACGACGCTGTCCTTCTCCTTCGACCCTGCGTCCTTTGCGAAGCGATCGGCTTCTTCGATTAAGTAGTTTTGCGCAATAAAGTTTTCCTTGTTTTCCACATGGGCGTAGCGCTTCGAAGGCAAAAGCTCCCTGCGCTTCACATCGTCTTTAAACATAATGTCCATAAAGTCCAGAATCCGCTTTTTAATGTCCGGATCCAGGATGGGCGCCGCCACTTCCACGCGCTTTCTCAGATTCCGCGTCATGAAATCCGCCGAGGAAATATACACCTCCGCCGCCTCGCCGCGACCGAATTGGTAGATGCGGTGGTGTTCCAAAAAGCGGCCCACCAGGGAATAGACGGAGAGGTTTTCCGTGCGCTCGGGAATTTTCGGCACGATGCAGCTGATTCCCCGAACCATCATCTCCACAGTGACCCCGGCATTGGAAGCTTCGGAGATCTTGTCGATCATTTCTCTGTCGGAGATGGAATTCATCTTCAACCGCACATAGCCTTCGCCGCCGGCCTTCACCTTGTCGATTTCTTTGTCGATGGCCGCCTCCACCCCTTCAGGCAAGGTTTTCGGGCTCACCCACAAATAATCGTAGCTTCCCTCTAATTCCCCGATGAGGAAATTGTCAAAGAGGCGATTCACGTCTCGGCCGATGCCCTGATGGGCGGTCATTAGGGCGAAATCCGTGTAGAGCTTCGCCGTCTTTTCGTTGTAATTGCCCGTGGCGATTTGCGCCATGTAGACGGGCTTGTTGTCCACGACGCGGGTGATTAAGAGCACTTTCGAGTGGCATTTAAATTTGTTGAAGCCGTAGATCACCCGACAGCCGGCATTTTCCAGATTCGCCGACCAGAGAATATTGTTTTCTTCGTCGAATCGGGCCCTGAGTTCCATAAGAACCAAGACATCTTTGCCGTTTTCCGCCGCCTCTATGAGTTTTTCCGCCACCATGGAATTTTTTGCGATGCGGTACAAGGTGATTTTTATGGAGACCACCGTGGGATCCTTGGCCGCCTCGTCCAAGAGGCGAATGATGGGATCCATGGATTCGTAGGGATAAGAAAGCAAAATGTCTCTGTCTTCGATCTGCGCCATCATGGGTTTCTTTTCGTCCACGTAGCGGCTGTTTTTCGGCTCGAAGGGCGGATCCACGCTCTCCGGCCCCATAGAGGGCGCCAGTTCCTCCACGACGCCGAAGAGATAGCCCAAGCGCACCGGGCTCGCCGTGACGAAGACCCGGCTTTCGTCGAGGGCGAGCTTGTTTAAAAGCTTATTCAGCACCTCTTTCGGCGGCATGCGGTCGAGCTCCACGCGCACGGGCATGAGGCGCTTTCTTTTTTTCAGCATCTTCTTCATATGGGAACGATAGTCTTCGGCGAATTCGTAATCCTCGTCGTCCCATTCGATGTCCGCGTTTCGCGTCACGCTCATCAGGTAGCTGTCTTCGACGCTATAGGATTCAAAGAGCATGGCCCCGTATTTTTCGATGACCTTTTCCAGGAGAATGTATTTATTTTTATCCAACCGAATGATTCGATTTAAATTAGGCGGCACCTGAATCACGCCGATGGAGCTCACGCTGTCGTCGCCTTTTTTCCGCAAGCGATAGACGATGACGATGCCTAAATTGGGAATGTGGGGAAAGGGATGGGTTAAGTCCACGATTTGGTAATTTAAATAGGGACTAATGGTGTTTTCGAAGTAAGGCAAGAGGATTTTTTCCTCGCGCTCCGTCATTTCTTCACTTTCGATGGCGTAATAGCCCCGGGCGCGGCACTGATCCCGAAGCTCTTCGTAGACGTAATCCTTTTTTTGGTACAACATCCGCACCTGCTCCATAATGGCGGCGAGCTGCTCGTCCTGATCCATGTCGGATTTATTGTCGATGACCCGCTTGTGGAGCATGGAAAGGTCGGTGAGGGAGCCTACCCGCACCATAAAAAATTCGTCTAAATTGGAATCGAAGATGGACAGAAATTTCATCCGCTCCAAAAGGGGCACCTGCCCGTCCTGTGCTTCGTCCAAGACCCGCTCGTTAAAGCGCAGCCATGATAGTTCGCGATTTTGAGTGAAAGAAATGTCGTGCATTATTAGCCTCCTATGATTCGGCTGATGACGTAGCCCTCCCGGATCCCCGTCTGGGCGACGGCGATTTTTTCCACGTGGAAATACTTGGCGATTCGATAAAGAACCGAAAGACCGGGCAGCAATGTATGGATACGGTCTGCTTTTACTTTTAATATAATTTCCATTTTTTCTTTCTCTTCAATGTCCAGCAAATGCTTCATCAGGGTCTTCAAATCGTCGATGTTCATCTCGTCGTTGTCCGGATGCTCGTCGAAAAGGGTGTTGTACATCTTCAGCGTCGCCCGGGCACTGCCGCCGACGGCGCAGAGGATGGGATATTTTCCCCGTTCGATGGCCTGAGCGTTTAAGAGAAATTTCAGCCGCTCGTCCATGGCCTTGCGCTCGTCGTTGGTTAAAAACAAGCCGTCCACGTAGTCGCGAAACACGGATAAGGACCCGATGTCCAGGGAAGCCGAATCCACCACCCGCCCCTCGCGAAAGAGGACGATTTCCGTAGAGCCGCCGCCGATGTCTGTGAGGACGCCGTCTTCGTGGCCCGAAATCGTCCCTTCGGCGCCGACGAAAGCCAGATGGGCTTCCTCCTCGCCGCTTAGTATTTCGATGTCCATGTCCAGGGCCTTTTTCACCCGACGAAGCACCTCGTCGGAATTGTTGATGTTTCGTATGGACGCCGTGGCGATGGCGTGGGTGTAGTGAATGTCCCCCAGCTGATCCAAGATAAAGGCGAAGTGGCCCAAAGTCTCGATAAGCGCGCGGATCCCCTCTTCCGTGAGGCATCCGTCTTTTCGGTAGCCGGCCAGGCCCACCGTTTGCTTTTCATTGAATAGATTTTGCGCCACGCCGTCTTCCACGCGGAAGACCGACAGGCGCACGGTATTTGAACCGATGTCGATGACGCCGTGCATCATGCACCCCCTTTTCATTGTAACGGTGAATTGTTTTGTCTTTGTAAAATTTAATTTAAGCCTGTGTTCGAATCGGCGATGTAGCGGGCGATGTAATCTTCGTAATTCATCTTGGCGTCTCTGAAGCTGCCGTCGTCTTTAATTTCGATGATGCGATTGGCAATGGAGGAGATAAATTGATGGTCGTGGGAGGTGAAAAGCAAATTCCCCTTAAAGTCGATAAGCCCGTTGTTCACTGCTTCGATGCTTTCCAGATCCAGGTGATTGGTGGGTTGATCGAAGATCAATACATTGGCGGGGTCGATCATCATTTTGGAAAACATCATCCGTACCCGCTCGCCCCCGGAAAGAACCTCCGCTTTTTTCAGGGCCTCGTCGCCGGAAAAGAGCATGCGGCCCAAAAGGGAGCGCATGACGATTTCCGACTGGTCTTCGCTGTAGTCTCTGAGCCAGTCGATTAAATTTTTGTCCACGCCGTCGAAAAAGGCATTGTTATCTCTGGGGAAATAGCGCATGGTAATGGTTTGGCCCCATTTAAATTCGCCGCTGTAATCGGTGACATGCTCCGTCAAAATTTCAAAGAGGCGAGTAATGGCCACTTCGTTTCCGATAAAGGCCACCTTGTCGTCCCTGTCCAGGCGGAAGGAAAGGTCCTTAAAGAGGAGGCTGCCGTCCAGTTCCGCAGTGAGATTTTCCACGGTGAGAATTTCATTGCCCACTTCCCGAGACAAAGTAAAGCCCACAAAGGGATAACGCCGCGAAGAAGGGCGAATTTCCGTTAAATCGATTTTATCCAAGAGCTTTTTGCGGCTCGTGGCTTGACGGGATTTGGATTTGTTGGCGCTGAATCGTGCGATAAAGCTTTGCAGCTCCTTGATCTTTTCTTCCTTCTTCTTGTTCTGCTCCTTAATGAGCTTCGCCGCCAACTGACCGGATTCGTACCAGAAATCGTAGTTCCCCGTCACCATGTTGATCTTTCCGAAGTCGATGTCCACCATATGGGTGCAGACATTGTTCAGGAAATAGCGGTCGTGGCTCACGATAATGACGATGCCTTCAAACTCCGCCAAAAAAACCTCGAGCCACATCACCGCACGCACGTCCAGGCCGTTGGTGGGTTCGTCCAGCAAAAGAATCTCCGGATTGCCGAAGAGGGCCTGGGCCAAAAGCACCTTCACCTTTTCCGATTCCCGAAGCTCATACATCATCTGGCTGTGTTTTTCCAGCTCGATCCCCAGCCCCTGCAAGAGGCGAGAGGCATCGGCTTCCGCCTCGTAGCCGTTCATTTCCGCAAAGCGGGCCTCCAGCTCCCCGGCGCGAATGCCGTCTTCGTCGGAGAAATCCGGCTTCATGTAAATGGCGTCCTTCTCCTTTTGAATGGCGTAAAGCTCCTCATTGCCTTGAATCACCGTGTCCATCACCGTGAAATCTTCATAGGCAAAGTGGTCTTGCTTTAACTTCGATAGCCGTTCATTTTTGTCTTTGGACACATGACCCGTGGAGGGCTCCTTTTCTCCGGAGAGAATTTTTAAAAACGTGGATTTCCCCGCGCCGTTGGCGCCGATGACGCCGTAGCAATTGCCCCGTTGAAAGAGCAAATTCACGTCGTCGAACAATTTCTTATCGGGAAAAATTACACTTACATCATTGACTTGTAACATCATTCACCTTCTCATTCTTCATTATAGTTGCACATATTGTACCACGAAACGGCGCCGCCTGAGGCTTCATGGATCCAATTCTCGGGATTGAAAATGTTTGCCACCTCCCGCAATACCTAATTGTGCTATAATGATAAAAAAGGTCTATTGAATGACAAGAAAGAGAGCACTATGAAATTTACAGATCAGAACAACTACACCCTTTTGGCGGATTTCTATGAATTCACCATGGGCAACGGTTACTTTGAAAACGGTATGCAAGACGAAATCGTGCACTTCGACATGTTTTTCCGCTCTGCGCCGGACGATGCCAGCTACGTTATTTTAAGCGGGCTGGAACAACTCATCGAATACTTGGAAAACTTAAGCTTCGACGACGAAGACATCGCCTTTTTACGCTCCAAAGGCATCTTCAGCGAGGAATTTTTAGATTACCTGGCCCATTTCGAATTTGCCTGCGACGTGCGAGCCATCCCCGAAGGCACCGTGGTCTTCCCCTCGGAACCCTTGGTCACCGTAAGGGGCCCGGCCATTCAGGCCCAATTGGTGGAAACCATGGTGCTTCTCACCATCAACCACCAAACCTTAATCACCACCAAGGCCAATCGCATCTGTAAGGCCGCCGGCGGACGATCCGTCACCGAATTCGGCTCCCGCCGCGCCCAAGGCTATAGCGGCGCCAATTTAGGGGCCCGTGCCGCCTACATCGGCGGATGCAACGGCAGCGCCAACACTTTGGCCGAACAACTCTACGGCGTCCCCGCATTGGGCACCATGGCCCACAGCTGGGTTCAAATGTTTGACGAAGAAATCGACGCCTTCCGCGCCTACGCCAAAGTCTATCCCGACAGTTGCTTCCTCTTAATCGACACCTACGATGTGCTGGATCAAGGCCTTCCAAACGCCATTCAAGTCTTTAAAGAACTCCGCGAAGCCGGCCACGAAGGCCGCGGCGTTCGCATCGACTCCGGTGACATCGCCTACTTGAGCAAACAGTGCCGAAAAATTTTAGACGACGCAGGCTTTCCCGATGTCACCATTATGGCATCCAACTCCCTGGACGAATACGTCATCGAAGACCTGCTGAAGCAAGGCGCCCAAGTGGATTCCTTCGGCGTCGGCGAGCGACTGATTACATCCAAGAGCCACCCCGTCTTCGGCGGCGTGTACAAACTCGTGGCCACGGAAGATAACGGCGTCATCAAGCCCACCATTAAAATCTCCGAAAACGTGACAAAAATCACCACCCCCGGCGTCAAAGATATCTACCGCTTCTACGACAAAGATCAGGGCAAGGCAATCGCCGACGTCTTGACCGTAAAAGGCGAAGAGATCCCCGAGGACGGCTACGAAATCTTCCATCCCCTCTTTACCTGGAAGCGCAAGACACTGAGAAACTACGAAGTGCGCTCCCTTTTGGAAGACATTTACATCGGAGGCAAACTGGTTTACGAAAGCCCCTCCCTGGAGGCCATTCGCGAAAAAGTACAGCGCGAACTGAACAGCCTTTGGGACGAAGTCAAGCGACTCAACACCCCGCAGGAATACGTGGTGGACTTGAGTCCCGAGCTTTGGAAGATGAAGGATGAGCTTTTAAAGAAGCACAACTCCAATTAAAAAAGAAGGCACCGATGTGCCTTCTTTTTAATTGGGAAAAGCGCCGCTTTTCGAAACAGATGGAGGGAGACCTCTGATTTCTGTTGTGCTTCTTTACGACTAATATTCTTTAATTCGGTGTTTTAATAAGAGACTTGTTTTTGTGTTCAAAATGAAGATGATTCGCTTAAACTTTTTATTCTTACACATTCCATCTTCTACTTTCGATCCCGGGGGAGGGAAAAAGGGCGTTGCGATTCGCCCTTATCCCTCCCCCGGACCCCCACCCTTTATCCCTAACGCTTTCATAAAGTGCGGAACCCTAACGGGTTCCGATTCCTGTTGGGCTTCTTCGCCAACGAGAGAATGTGAATTGGGCGAAGAATTCTTATTAGCGAAAAAGAAACTTCGTCCGACTCAAAATCTTCTTTCATCGACGCAGCCCAATACAAATCGAAGCCCGCAGGGCTTCACACATATAAAAAGCGTTAGGGTGGAGGGGGATGGGGCCCCGGGGAAGGGGCAGAGGGCGAATCGCAACGCCCTGGCCCCTTCCCCGGGTTTCAAAACCATGTAAGAATGAATCTCCAAGCAAAGAAGTAACTTGACTTGAATAAAGTTAGCTACGCATATAAAAACTTAACGCCACACAATTAACGCCCTTTTTCCCTCCCCTGGAGAAAATCGCGAAGATAAAATTATAATAAAACAATAAGGATCGCGACACACAAATGTAAGTTCCATGAACGTTAGAAAAAACGAACGAAATAGAAAAACACCACGAAACTCCGTCCGCTACGCATTTAATCGGAGTTCGAGGTGGTTCTATATCCTCGGAAGGAACGATTACAAGTACAGTGTGTGAGAAAACGAAAGAAAAAATTTTATAATGCTTCTTCCCATTCTTTTTCTTTAAACCCGACGAGCACCCCGTCATCATAAATAATAAGGGGTCTCTTCACCAACATCCCGTCGGAAGACAAAAGTGCATATTGTTCTTCTTCGCTCATATCTTTCAACTTATCTTTCAGCCCGAGCTCCCGATACTTCATGCCGCTGGTATTGAAGAATCGCTTCAGGGGCAGGCCGCTTTTTTCGTGCCAGGTTTTCAGTTCCTCCGCCGTGGGATTGTCTTCCACGATGTGGCGTTCTGTGTATTCGACGCCTTTCTCGTCCAGCCATTTTTTTGCTCTCTTGCAGGTGGTGCATTTAGGATAGTGGATAAATAACATAGTCGCTCCTTTCATCATTACTGTCGTTCAAATCGCTTGCTGTTCATTGCCGCCAAGGCGAGGCCCGCGAGCAACACGGCCATGGCGGCGAGTAGAATGGGTTTCGTGCCTTCTTTTTCCAATAATAGGCCGCCCGTCGTGGTGCCCACCATAATGGCGAAGTTAAATGCCATGGACTGCACGGCATTGGCCACGGCCACGCCTTCTGTGACCTGCCGGGCCGTCGCCGTTTGAAACATGCTGCTCATGGCGCCGAAGCCCAGACCCCAGAGGACGAAGGCGGCGTGAAAGAGAATCACAGATCCGCCGAAGCAGAAGGCGGCCATGGTGGCTGCGCCGGAGAGGTAAAGGGCCACGAACATGCCGTACAAATGGCGGTCGATGAAGAGCATGGAAAGAATCACCGCCAAAACGGATCCCGCGCCGAAGAAAAGTTGGGCCACGGCCACGCCGGGGTAATGCACGTCGGCCACCAAGTTTGTGACGTAGGTGTAGACGCCGTAATTGGCGCCCACGGCCAAAAAGGTGAGGGTAATCATTAAAAGGACGCCGCGGTTTTGAAGCATGGCGAGAGGCGAATTGCCCCTGCTCCGCGCCTCCCCTTCCACTTTCGGAAGCAACGCCCGCGACGCCGCCGCAATGGCCACAGGCGCCGCCGCCAAGACGACAAAGGACACGTGGTAGTTGAAGGTGGTGCCGATCCAGGTCATGAAGGGCAGCCCCAAGCTCATGCCCACGGTAATGCCCGACATGATAATGGCCACCGCCCGCCCCTGATCTTTTTCGTCGACCAAGGCCATGCCGTAAGCCGTGATCATGGGCCAAAGGGTACCGGCACAAATGCCGCCTAAAAAGCGTCCGGCCATGGCCGCCTCATAACTCGGCGCCACGGCCACCAAGCCGTTGGCCACGGCAAAGCCCATTAAGAGAATCACCAAGAGGCGCCGCCGCTCAAAAGTCACCGTAAAGGCCACCAGGGGCAAACCGAAAATCGCCGAGGCGATGGCGTAAGACCCTACCAAGCCCCCGGCCTTTGCCGTGCTCACGCCGAAAGCTTCGCTCATTTGCGGCAAGACCCCGGAAGGCACGAGCTCACAGAGAATGGCCAAAAGCGTCACCGTGGCCATGAGGAGCAGCAAAGGCGCGTTCTTTTTACTGTTTCTTGTATTTTCCAAAACGACCTCCAAAAATTATTGTCTGTCTTATTCTACCAAAAGATTCCCGGAAAGGTGGACTTTTCGCCGCGAAAATTCTGTTCCCGCCGGAAAAAAAGCCATGAAAAAAAGCCCCGAAGGGCTCGTTTCAATGATTTTCCTTTTTATTCAGGGAGCAGCAATCCAAAGGCGCGTCCCCAAAGGCTTTCTTGTTTTCACCGGCCAATTTATCTAAAAAGTGTTTCCATTTGCTCTTCATCGTTTCAGTCAACTTCATTGTTTCGCCTCCTCGACGAATCCACTGTTTCGTTCGTTCATTTCATACATACCGATCGAATGGGGATTTCAATCACCTGCCCGTGATTCCTGTCACTTTTTTCGGCACAACCTAAGCCAAGTGCCGACCTTCTTTGATGCTTACCCGCTCTTCCATATTCTTGCGGATGCGCTCGAATCGCATCAGGTGCACCTCGTGGGTGAAATTCGCCATAAGCAGCTCGTAGGCGGAGTCGAAGAAATCTTTCACGCCGGGCTTTGCGCACGCTCCCGCCAACATGTAAATCATATAGAGCCCCTGCAAAATGGCCCGCGTGACCAATGGATCGCCGCCGGAATAGGTGATGATCTGGCTGAATACCAAATAGAGCTCATCTTCCACAGAATAGCTTTGGTAGATGATTTTTGTATCCCCGTCCTCTTCCAAAACGACAAATTGATTGGCCGTGGAGAGCAATTTCCCTAAGAGAGAAGAAATTTTATTCACACACATGACCGCCGTGTTCGGGTCCTTGGTTCCCGGACTCAGGGCCAAGACGGAAATCTCCGTGAGAATCACCAGGCCGTGATGGTAGTCGTCTTGAATATTTTTAAACATATTGATCACCAGGGCGCGAGCGATGGTATCGATCAGTTCTTCAATTTCTTCTCCGCTGAGATTTTTCCCGCCGAAAAGCTTCAACACCCCCAGGGATTCCCCTTCCGTGGTGTATTCACCGATTCGTTTTTTAATGGTAAATTCCGCCTTGATCCCTTCCAGGGCCTTTAAAATCGTCTCGGACTGAACCTCGAAAAAATACCCCGTCGTCGTGGCCAACACGGGAAACTCCTTCGCGTCCTTGTCGTCCTCGTAGCGCTTCGCCTTTTCACGACGGGCCACCTCCCCATCGATCAAGGCGTCGCAATCGGCATAGACCCCTTCAATAATATTTGAAATTTTAATGTTTTTAAGCACCTGTTTGGCAAAAACCACAAAACCGATCATGGCCACAATGGCGTAGGCGATGGCAAAACTCCCCGCCATGACATCGTCGTCGGCCCCTACATTTTGCAGCATGAGAATGCTGATAACAGAATAGAAAAAGCCGCTGATGAAAATGCCGAAAAGCCCCAAGACATCGGTGCGGTCGATAAACGTCTGAAGCATACGAGGCGACACGCTGCTGCTGTATTTATTTAGCACCGTAACGATCGTCGTAAAAGAAAATATACTGATCGTCAAAAAGACCCCGGACATATTCGAGAGAAAATCCATGGATACGTCCACGGACAAAAGCAATTGATCCGGCACACGGGCCTTTAGCTCGGGGTATCCATGGTCGAAAACCCACGTCAAAAGGAGGAGTACCATCGTCAATGCCACATATTTCAACATCTTAAACAAGTTTTTTTCGTTAATAAACCATAATTTGATTTTCGCTCCCATGGACTTTCCTTTCTCAACATCATCGACCTACATACTCAATAGTTTAACATGTTTTATCGAGGGACGGGGATACTCCGTAAAATAAAAGCTTTTTTGTAAACGAAAAAGGCCAGAAAAAGAAAAATTAGTTTTCACTCCTTCACCGTCCGCACCTTCGTATTGTATGACCTTGAATTTTCTAATATACTGAAACATTACATAAAATAATGAAGTATTTTGTTTTATGACAAAAGAAAGGAAGGGAGAAGATGGCAACCAATCAAGCCGGCGGAGAACGAGGCATGTTTTGTCGCTATTGCGGAAAGAAGAATGACGCGGATTCGCTGTTTTGCAGTACTCTCTGCAAGGCTTCAAGCACGCGGTCACTCATCGGAATTTTACGAATGCCGTTGTCCGTTTTCGGAATTTCAATGCGGTACGATTTTTTACCGGAGTATTGAAGTTGATGATCCACATTGATTGTACGATTCTCAAAATCAATATCTCTGACCGTCAGTCCGCACAACTCGGAGATACGAAGCCCTGTTCCAAGCAGAATGATAGGCTCATCATAATACTTGTAATAGACCTTATCGCTTTTCACAAAGGAAAGCAGGCTTTCTTCCTGCGTGGGCGAAAGAGGAATTTTCGGCTCGGTGTCATCCTCAATGACTGTATTGATATGAAAGTCAAAGGGATTTTTCTTGATACAGTCATCCTGAATGGCAGAATAAAAGGCTGTCTTTAGAGAACGCTTATGGTTGCCGATGGTTTTGAAAGAATAGCCTTTTTCTTTCATTCGCAAAGCCCATTCCTTTGCATCAGACATTTTTACATTCTCGATGCTGTAGGCTCCAATCGTATCTTCCTCAAGTATTCTCATGAGCTGCTGCCTACCTTGCTTTGTACCGTGCCTTACATTTGCATGATTTCGTATGTGCTTTTCGTAAAGCTGGCACACGGTCATTTTCTTTCCTACAGGGGCAATCCCGTCATCAAGGTCTTTTTGTATCTCCTTGACTTTTTCACGCAGGGATTTATCCTCACACTTGCCCTTAGGGGTCTTATCCGTAGGAACTAATTTCCATGCGTACACAAACTGCGGTTTTCCAAAGGTATCTGTATATTTGTAAGCATATCTCATATCAAAGAAGTAGTAGAGCAGGACAGCTCTTCTTTTTTCTTCCGGCAAGCTGTGGATCGCGTCAGCGATGAGCTTTGCACTCAATTCTTTTCCGCCTGCGAAAAAGGTTTGTTCTTCTTTATCTTCTGCAAAGAAATCTTCACAGGTATAAAGCTGGTTTTCCTCTTTCGGTGTCAGGTCGGAAAAGTTAATTTCGTGTGCCTGCCGCTCCTTAAGCTCCTTATGGGCATTGATACTTTCGTTTTTCAATGTCCGCTTGCAGAAGCCGTTAAATGCGCAGCGTATCTGCCATTCGGTTCTTTCAGGTTCATTCATGGTATTCACCTCCTTTCGCAGCCGCGAAAGCGGGTAGAATTTTCCCTTTCGTAAACCCTCAACAACGAAGAGCTAAAAACTGCCAAAGAAAAGCGAATATTTTTTGAAAAAATTTTTTGCAGGCACAAAAAATCTCGACTGCGCAGGGCAGCCGGGATCGGACATGAAAAAATAAGGTTATGGATATGATTTAACAGGTCATCCGTAAAAGCACGAAAACCCGGAAATAGAATATATCCCTTTTAACAAGATTTTAAGATAATAAAAAATGAACACGGCGATACCTCCTTTAGAGCCGCCGTGTTTCATAACCTATGATTGATTTTAAGCTTCCGCTTCTTTATTCAAGCAGGATAAAAACGACGGTCATATATAACTTGTGTATTGAGACTTTTGCATAAGTAGGTTTCTCCTTAAAATAAAAAGAGCTGGTAATTACAGTTTTATAACTGTGAATCACCGGCTCTGTGTCTTTGCATCTGGCTCTTTGATGACTGATACATTAAATTGTTTGACGTTGATTAAAGTTTCCTGTTTACATTTCGGACAGAACAGTGGGAAGTTCTTTAGCTCCGTATCTTTTCTGATTTTCACTCGTGTTTTGTTTTTGCAAACGGGGCATAGTAACCATTGTCGTTCGTTGTTTATATAATTCATCTCATAAAACTACCTGTTATTTTGTGTCGAACCTGATTTTTCCATGTTTTTTAGTTCAGTTATTGTCATTACAACGCCTATTGCAATCATGATGAAATCTACAAGGGGCTGCGTAAACCAAACTGCTTTAATTCCAAATATCATTGGTAATAAAATCATTGCAGGAGCAAACAGGAATAGCTGCCTGAACATAACAATAACTCCCGCTTTCTTCCCGTTTCCGATAGATTGAAAAAAGGTAATGCTCATGACCATTACTCCGTACAAAATAAATACAGAATAGAACAGTCTGAAATTTCCAACTCCTTTTACAATAATATTTGCTTCTATGCCAAACATGGAAAGTATCTGACTTGAGAATAGCAATGATGGAATCCAAAAAATTGCTGCAAGCAAAACTCCTCCGATAGAAAATACTTTCATAGCTTGCCTTACTCTGTCAAATTGCCTTGCTCCGAAGTTTGTTCCTACAACAGGCTGTAATCCTTGGCTCATTCCCCAAAGCGGAATGAACGAAAAGGCATATACACGAAGTGCAACAGACATTAAAATTCCGTTCGGATCTCCACCATACTTGAAAGCCATTTTGTAAAGTATAGTATGCTGAATCATAAACAGAAGCTGCATCATCATAGCTGATGAACCTATTCCGAACATTTCCTTTTTAATTTCTGCATCAGGCTGTATCTTATGAATTTTTACAACCTTGCTCTTTCTCAAGAAATAATTAAGTGTTACAGCAGCTTGAACAAACTGCGCTGTAATAGTTGCAAGTGCAGCCCCTTCAATAGCATATTCACCCATAACGATCATTAAAATAGGATCAAGAATAATATTGAGTAATGCACCAAGCCCCATAATCATCATGGCTTTTTTCATCAGACCTTCGCCACGCATAACCATGTTTGCAGACTGTGTAAAGTTCACAAAGAGAGAGCCGATAAAAATCACTCTTAGGTATCTGATGCCATAAGCTTTGATTTCGCCTGTCGCACCTACCATATCTAAAAAATACGGTGCAAGTAGTATTCCTCCAACCGTTATTATTCCCGAAAACAAGATCACCCAAAATATTAGGTTGCCCATGATTTTATCTACGGTTTTCAGATCGCCTTTCCCTAAAGCACGAGAAAGAACAGATGCCGATCCTATTCCTACTAAAGTAGCAACACCATTATTAAATATTGTCAATGTCATGGCAACACCACAGGCAGTCATTGCTATCTGTCCTATAATTTTCCCTGCAAATATTCCATCCATTAAAGGATATAGACCAATCACTATCATTCCAATGACCGCAGGAATAGATAACTGAAAGAGTAAATCTATTGGTCTTTTTGTTAGTAATTGCGTTTTTATATCCTGTTCCATAAATTATTATCCTTATCTTGTTTTTTGAACCACATTAGTATTCATCCTCACTTGTTAATTGGGGATACTGTACTAAAGTTCTATATCTTGTGGAATTTTTTAATAAATACTTATGCTCTCCGGCACTTTCTATTTTGTCATTTTCAACAACCACAATTTTATTTGTATTTTCAATGGATTTAACCACTAAAAGCTCATTCAAAAACTTCCATAAATAAAGATATGGAATCACTGAAAGAATAGTTGTTATCGCCAATAAAATCATCGAAGCATAGGAATACCCTCTTTTTTCAGGTGCATACTTATATAGCCTTCTTAAAATATCCCAAATTTATACATCTCCATTTATTTCTCTAAATTCAATACACGATTGCAAATTAGATTAGCAAATTCATTATCATGCGTAGCAATAAAAATAACTTTTTCTTTGGAATAACGCTTTAATAATTCTGCAGTCTTAAGCATATTTCTATAATCAAGTCCACTTGTCGGTTCATCTAAAATTAAAATTTCTTTATTACATATTAACCCTACAGCTATAGCCAATCTCTGTTTTTGACCTCCAGATAAGGTATTCGGATGGTTGCTTTTGTATTTATATAAGTCAAAATCAGTTAGGATTTCATCAATAAGATCATCGTTTGAATTTTTTATTCCTAATTTGCATTCAGAAAATACACTTTCAGCAAATAATTGATAATTCACATCCTGCATAACCATATAGGTTTTTTGCTTTCTCTTTTTAACATTTATCTTTTTAGAATCAAATAGAATGTCTCCCTCGTAATCGTTATGCAAACCACAAAGAGTTCTTAAAAAAGTGGTTTTGCCAATACCATTAGAACCTAACACCGCAACAATATCTCCTTTTTTTGCAAAAAAGTTAAGATTGCTTATAATACACTTATCTTTTCTATGTATAGAAAGATTTTCAACTTGTAAATATGCTTGTTCTGCAGTACTCATATCTTCTTTTATATCAAGTCCTGTTTCACTTCTGGATCTTAACCCCATCGCTTTAATTTCTTGTTCGGGTAAATTCAAAAAATCTTTTTTTGAATAACTCTTTTGAATTTGTCCATTTTCCATATATATGATTTTGTCAACCAAATCCATCAAATAGTAAATTCGATGTTCGGAAATAATAACTGTTTTACCGCTATTTTTCAAAACAGATAAGTGCCTTTTTAACACCTCTATCGTCGGTATATCCAAATTGGAAGATGGTTCATCCAACAAATAAATGTCCGGATTCATCGCATAAACTGATGCAAAAGCAATTTTTTGTTTTTCTCCTCCGGATAAATGAAAAATATTTCTATTCTGCAATTTTCTTATATCTAATGTCTGGCAAGTTTCAGTTAATCTTTTTTCTAAAATATCTCTTTCTATACCTTGATTTTCTAAACCAAACACTATTTCGCTATTTGTGTCCACATTAAAAAACTGAGTTCTTGGATTTTGAAAAACACTACCAACTATTTCTGAAATTTCAAACATTTGATAGTTCGATAATAAATCATTATTTATTTTTGCATTACCTTCTATCTGCCCTTCATAATAGTCTGGAATTAGCTTATTTATTACTCTTGTAATAGATGTTTTCCCTGAACCTGAAGCTCCACAAACGAGGATAAATTCTCCTTTTTTTATTTTTAAATCTATATTACTCAAGCTGTTGCTTGGGGTACTCTTATAGTTAAAGCTAATTCCTGTTAATTCAATCATAAAAAATACTCCTATAAATTATAAAGGCAGTAATTACAACACCGATTATTAAAGCAATAACATCCTGAATATCAAAACGAATTTCAATAATGGATGTTCTCTTTTTAGGAGATTCTATCCCTCTTGTTATAGATGCAATAGTTAATTCATCCGCTGCCTTTGAAGCCATGATTATCATGGGTGAATAAATACATTCTATCGTCAAAGCCGGATTTTTTATAAATCCAAAAAAAGATGGTGTAATACCTCTTAAACACATTGAATCTTTTATATACATCCAATCTTCTCGTACAGTAGGTATATATCGAAGCATTACTGCCAGAGGGATAGTTATTTTTTTAGAAATTCTCGCATAACTCATGGCAGATAAAAACTCTCCTACTTTTGTAGTACTTAGTATAAGCGTAGAAAGCATACACACTGGATAAACCTTGTGAACCAAACCTAAAAATGGCATTAGCAAACTCCTGACAGTGTTACTCCCATACTTAACAGTTAAAACGCTAACAATAAACACTACTAAATATATGAGTATGCCTCCACAAGCAAATTTGATTTTTTTGTTAATAACGCTAAAAAGTGCAATTATAGACACAAAAATCAATTCATATTCTATCGAAGGCAATAGGCTAGAGATAACTATGCACAAAAATAGTAAAACTATTTTTGTGCATGGGTTAAAGTGTAAATTTGATTTTTTCTTCATTACACTATCCCGGCCTTCTCAAATTGCTTTTTCAAAAGTTTCATGCCAATCCAAGCACTAAGCAAAGCAACCAAGAAAGTCCCGATTACGATTACATAAATCATCCAATTAGCAGCTGCAGCATTCATGGATTCAATATATGAAATATCTGTACCTTTTTTAATCATTGCGTTTGACCAAGATTCTGGATTGATGAAGTATACTAAAAATGTACCAATGTCACCAAGTGCAAATATTCCAAAAGATAGCATATTCATTGTTTTGTTTTTATAGTTCTTGCTTCCTGCTATAATTTCAGCAATTATTCCGGCTATCAAAGTTCCTACTCCCATAGCCCAATGCATACCAGTAGCAAATCTTAAAATACACATGATAACTGCCAAAATAGTAATAGTTCCTCTTTTAGGCGACTTTGCAATTAAAAACATAAATATAATTCCTGATAAAAATGCACTTCCAATTGGTTGATAGAATGTTAATATAGGATTCATGGCAAAAGGCATTCCTCCAACCATATTAAGCACAAAATATAATGCAGAAAATACACCAATCATTATTAAATCCTTGACCTGTAATTTGTTTTCTTTCTTATCCATTTTTCCCTCCTAATTTAATTCTTTTACTTTATTATTGCCTCTGTGCTGATTCTTACTTTATTTTCCCTTCATCGTAGTAGTCAAAATAAAGCATCATCACTTTAATTAAAAAGTCTCTATTTTTCCGGAAATTATTTCTTGCCTCAAGAATCTCGCAACCTAAAATAATTGCATTCATAAAATAAAGTATAAAATCTGTAGTATTCCATCTAAAATCACCCAGTTTTACACCATTTATATCTCCGCCATAAGCCGAATGGAGTGTTTCTTCTTTCAATATGGAATACAATTCTTTTAATTCATCATTGTCTTTTATAGCTTGTAGATACATTACATATATACTCATTAACTCATTTTCATCAAGCATCCTGTCGACAAGCATTTCTGCGATAGCTTCTTTACCAAGCTCACTAGAATAATCCGCCATAAAACTATTCATTTTAGCCATACGATAAGCCATGCCTTCTCTCATTAAATCATGTAATATCTCTACCTTGCTTCTGTAATGATAATATACACCTCCTCTACTCATCCCTATCTCTGTAATGACATCTTCCATAGTTGTACTTTGAAAGCCTTTCGTTAAAAAAATTTTCTTTGCGACTTCCCGAATTTCTTTCTTTCTGATTTGTCCAACTTTTTGTTTCTCTTCTTTCAAAATAAAGACCCCGTTTCATTTCTACCAATTCCGACATCGTGTCGGTTTTTATTATAACACCATGTACAGTTAGAGTCAACTAACAAATATTATTGCTAATATATATATTATTTATTGCAAAGAAACCAGAAGAATCAAACGCATAGTGTGTCAAAAACCAATTGAAAAGGTTATATGAAATAAACGTTGCAGTTATAAAAAATTGTAGCGTTTTTTCTTTCTGTGCTTTGGCAAAAGGCAAATTACCGTTGTTATAGAGATTAAGGGATAAGAAGAATAGCAAGCATAGGAAAGGGGTACCCTTTCCGTAAAAAATCTCTATTTTCCGCAGTTTCGGCGATAGAGATTTTGCTTGTACCCTCGCAGGCTAAAGTCTGCTGGGGTAGACTCTTGGGAAGTGTCCCAAACCCTCTATAAAAGCAGAAAGGAAATTCACCTATGAATAACAGAAAAAGAAATGTGCAGATTAAATTTCGTGTTACGGAAGAAGAACGCACTTTGATAGAAGAAAAGATGAAACAGGTGCCTACAAGCAACATGGAAGCGTACCTTCGGAAAATGGCAATAGACGGATATATTATTCAGATCGATCACAGCGATATAGAATAAGATTATTTAAGAGACTTCTTGGAAAAAATATGGCATATGCTATAATAAAATAAAAAAATAATGGCATATGCTATATTAAGAAAGAGGTATGATAATGACATTTTCAGAGTTTGTTATTTTTGTGCGAAAGAACCTTGATTTAAGCCAAGAGCAGCTTGCTAGTGCAATAAATGTAAGTTATTCGACTATTAACCGCTGGGAGAACTGTCATGTTACACCAAGCAATCTAGCAGTGAAAAGTTTTTTTGATTTTTGTGAGAATAATTTCATCGATATTCCGGATGGGTTATTATAGAATCGCTTGCCATTTATCGTTGAAAATTTAGGAGGTAAAAAATTATGGCAAGAGCAGATTTGATATGTGAGTTAATAAAATATGGTTTAATAAATGACTATACAAACTTTAGGAAAGCTACTGAGGCGTTATGCGCCGAAGAACGTTCAAAGCAGCATACAGTACTTGCAGCAAAAATTGATGAATTATTAAAAAAATCAAAAAAAGATACCGCGAAAGATAAATTGTTTTCACCAACGACTATCCGTGGTGGGACAAATGAACAAAATCTTTTCTTGGAAAAGATTCCTAAAAAAAGACTAGATCATTTGATTCTTCCAAATCATATTAAATTAACCTGTCAAGATTTAATAACAGAACAAAACCGTTCCGATTTACTGCAGTCATACGGCATAGAACCACGAAATAAAATTCTTTTAATTGGTCCTCCCGGAAACGGAAAAACTTCATTGGCAGAAGCAATATCCGAAGCATTGATGATACCACTTCTTACAGTTAGGTATGAAAATATTATAGGTTCCTATCTCGGTGAAACCGCATCTCGATTATCAAGACTATTTGATTATGTGAAAACCAGAGAGTGTGTTTTGTTTTTTGACGAGTTTGAAACACTAGGGAAAGAACGTGGGGACACGCATGAAACTGGTGAAATTAAACGTGTAGTAAGCTCTTTATTGATGCAAATTGATGCACTTCCAAGTTATGTCATTGTTATTGCTGCTACAAATCATGATACTTTACTTGATAAAGCAGCATGGCGTAGGTTTCAAGTCCGGCTAGAAATACCAAAACCAACCCGAAATAATTTGGAGGAATACTATCTTTTTTTTGAAAAAGAAAAAGATTTTAAGTTCGGTTTGCAGCCCAGCACACTTGCGAAAAAAACATTAGGCATAAGCTATGCAGAAGCGGAGGAATTTGCATTATCAGTTTATAGACAGTATATTTTAAGTCTGCCGAATGATAATGTGAAGGAAATTACCGAGAAGGCCATTCGTAGTTGGCAGTCTCAGGTAATTATTGCAAATAAAAATAAAGGAGGATTGGAAATATGCCAGACAGACCTTTAATATTATTTCCGTCTCCAGAAAGAGCAGATCGTGAACACAAACCTCCCGTATTTACAAAGACAGTAAGTCCGTCTTTTGGAAAGCAGTTCACTCGGCTACAACCATCTTTTACTTTACTAAAAACTGCTTTTGAACAGAAGGCATTAAAAATTCAGCAATCTCCCACTGGGATTAACCCTGAATTTGCTTTGGTTTTTGAAATAATTGGAACTGTTGATAGTTTCTATACGGCAGTGAAAAATACAGATGGTCTTGAATGGATATTTGACAGCGAGACTGGACCATTTGATCCGGATGATGATTTTTACCAAGTAGACAGTAAATCTGGTGAAAAGATTGAAAATTCACTAAACGGGAAACTATATTGTGTAATGTCTAATCAACAGGCGATGTCGCAATTATTATCATTGTGGCAAAGATATCAAAATGGAGAAACAGATGTATTCAAACGGGGATTTGCAGGACTCCGTGATGTTTTTACCCAAATAAAAGACTTAAGGAAGTGGGACGCAAGAGATAGAATTGAAGAAACACACGCTTTAGAATATTGGCGTGAATCGCTGGAATTTGATGGGGATTCTCCCGTTCCGTTTGAAATCGAACTGTTCTTTAGAAGTGATGCGGCAAAAAGAAGTAATTCTGCTGAAACGATTCACCGCGAAATTCAATTGTTAGAAGGACATGTAATTCAGGAATGTATAATAGATGAAATATTTTACCATGGTATGTTAGTTGAACTACCAAGAACTTCTATTGAGAGATTAGTTAATCAATATGAAGAAATTGAATTATCGCAAGTTGACGATATCATGTTCTTCCGTCCTGTTTGTCAATCTGCATTTGTTTCTACAACGGACTCAGAAGTATACACTTCTACTGAAGAAGCATCATTACCGACAGGTGATGCTGTGGTTGCCGTTTTTGACGGTATGCCAATGCAAAATCACCGTCTGCTTCGTGGACGAGTTATCATTGATGATCCTGATGACTATGCTACGGGATATGAAAGCAAATATCGTGTTCATGGTACTTCGATGGTCTCCCTTGCAATTTATGGTGATATTAAAAGGAATGACTCTCCTATTAGTAGTCCCGTATATGTGAGACCTATTTTACGACCGAAACAAAGCGGCTTCGATAAGATTACAGAAGGTGTTCCGGATGACAGTATGTTTATTGATGTTCTTCACCGAGCTGTAAAGAGAATGATGGAGGGAGAGGGTCAAGAGAGCGCAACGGCCCCCAATACTAAAGTAATTAATTTGTCTATTGGAGACCCTGTGCGACAGTTGGCTGTCACAATGAGCCCGACCGCGCGACTGCTCGATTTTCTTGCCTATAAATATAAGATTTTGTTTATCATAAGTGCCGGCAACCACCCAGAGATTGTAAACTTTATAGATAAACCGTTCGACGAACTAAAATCTCTTGACATAACACAGAGAAATAACATTTTTGCTGAGATCATAAAAGATAATCAACGCAATCTTAAAATATTGTCACCCGCAGAAAGTTTGAATGGACTTACAATCGGCGCTTTGTATGATGATTTCACTAATGTAAATGAAACCGATCGTTTTATTTGGGCCGTTGACAGGGGACTACCATCCCCTATATCTGCAATTGGAAAAGGGTATCGTTCTATCATTACTCCGGACTTGTTTTATTATGGTGGTAGAGAATTTGTCAGAGGAAGATTTGATGGTAAAATCAATTGGGTAGAATCTTCGCATGAGCCAGGATGCTTATCTGCTGCTCCATATGGAACGGGCGCCACAGATGGATGTGCTTTTTCTTTTGGAACTAGCGATGCTGCCGCACAAATAACACATGAAGCAGCAAAATGCCATGATGTACTTAATCAGATATTTCTTGACGAAACAGGTACCAAGATGCCAGCAGATTCTACGGCAATCCTTTTGAAGGCTATGCTCACACATGGTGCATCATGGGAATCTATTGCTGATAAAATTGCTTCATCAATGGAAACTTCCCCAAAAAAATTAAGTAAATGGCTTGGAAACGGTATTCCTAATATAAGTCGTGTTATAGAGTGCACTAAAGAACGCATAACTCTTATTGGACTTGGAGCATTAAAGAAAGATGAAGGGGATATCTTTAGACTCCCGCTTCCTGTAGACTTTTCGTCTCGCCTAATGAAACGGAAGCTAACTGTTACCTTAGCTTATCTTTCTCCTGTTGTACCAAATAAGCAAACATATCGAGGTGCACAACTATGGTTTAATATTGATGATGGTGGAAAGGGTCTTGTTCCAGAGAGGCAAAATACAGAATGGCAGGCAGTTCGTAAGGGGTCATTACAACATGAGATTTTTACTGGAGAAAACCCAATCGTCTGGAATGATGATGATCTTATTATAAAAGTAAATTGTAGAGAGGAAGCAATTAAACTTAAAAAAGATGAAATACCATATTGTATATTTGTAAGTTTTGAAGTGGCAGAGGGGTTTGATGTGGATTTATATGCTGATGTTTCAATAAGAATTCGCCATCATGTCCAGATTTCAAGCAACTAAAAAGTTTTGTCTTTTTCTGTTCCAAAAACTGCCATACTGATACTCCTTTTATTTTTATTTGTTACGCAGTAAAAGGCGATTTTGAAAGAAAATGTATATTACCCTTACTTTCTCAAAATCGCCCTTTGAAAGCCTTATATTTCAAGCCCTTGCTTACTTCTACCTCGTAACATGGACATGAAAAAAGTGGTATTCCTATGTTTCCTTTAACAGAAACGAAAGATCACCGCTTTTATGATTTCCTATTTAATTTTGCACTTTCTTTATACCTTGTGTTATCTGTGGTAAAACGTTTCTATCTGCAAGAGTTTTTACAGCACATCAAGGCTCTTCCCTCAAAAGTAGTAAATTGGTAGTAAATTCAACTTGTACTCTTGCAAATATCCTTGTATTTTAAGGGGTTTGAGGGTTAGTTATTAAATTTATTTTAAATCAAATATCTTTACTCCCATTGGTGCTCTCTTTGACACCTTTCTAAAGTCTGTTTCATAAAATTTATCAACGAAGAAATATTTATGCTTGTAGTTTTTTAAAGCATAACCATAGGAAAGAGCATCTTCCATTGCTTTAACAATAGTATCCTTATGTTCGTTTGTTACATCACCTAATTCAGCCTCATATTCAATTTCTCCATCTTTTTCTACAGCGGCAATTATTGCACACACCTTGCCTATCAATCTTAAGCTCTTTTGTTTATAAAGTCCTAAATAAGCATATGGGCTATAGCCTCTGCCAGTATCATGGTAATAAACATTGTTTTCTTTATTAAAATCAAAAGTTGTACTTGCAAGTTACATTTTCAAATACTTTCAAGAATCTAATGTGCAAACAAACCCATGTTTATAACAAATAAATACCAGAGTAAGCTTTAATTTCAACTCTGGTATTGGTCTAATTTTTAGATTTCAGATTTATGATTGAAAAATCATTCAAGATCTTTTTTATTTATCTACAGATAAGATTAATAACATTTTAAATCTTTTAATTGCAGTTACATTGTGAGTTACATTTGCTGGAAATACTATTTGGTCTCCAGATTCTATCTCCACTTCCTTGTCTCCAACAAGAAGCCTTGCCTTACCCTCAAGTGCTAGGACCAGAGCATCTCCAGGAGCCTTGTGTGGTTTTAGCCCCTCACCTGCATCAAAGGCCATTAAAACAAGCCTAAACCCATCTTTTGATACAAGGTCAATGTTTGCGATTCCTCCTTCTACATAATCTAAATAGTCAACTAATTTAATTTTCTTTCCCTTGTCAATGTTTTTCATTTCTTCCTCCTTTAAGTCAATAGCGATTTCTAAAAATATACTTTTTTTCCTTGCTCCTATGCCAAAAAGCTTGTCTTTTTCAAAAAGTATTAGGTCCTGGCTGGTAAGTCTTTCATTATTAAATTTAAGGTCCCCTTTTAAGACGAGATATATTCTTTCTTCTTCATAAAATTCAGGGGAAATGCTGGTATCTTGGTCCAGACTCATAAGTAGGATGTGAAGCTCAGATAAGTCTACAAATTTCTTACTTATGGTTTGCTGGTCTTTTATAGGTATGACCTCTTCTGGTGTCAATATTTTTCCCTTGCTAATATTTTTCATTTTAATCTCCTACAATTCTAATTGGTATTACAGCCTCATATTCTTTTTCATATTTTTTTATTTTTTCGAGTATAACCTCTACCCCAAAGGCATCTTTCATATTTTCCTTACAGATAATATCAGATGTTTTGCCTATTTTATGTCTAGCATTTTCCATTAACATCAAGCATTTATCCGCTATTTCAAGAGCATGGGCTGGGTAATGAGTATTTATAATAACACTAATATTATCTATCTTGGATAGTTTTTTGATTAATGAAATTATTTTAAGTTGATTTTTAAAATCAAGACCACTTTCTGGCTCATCTAATATGATTAAACTTGGATCTGATATTAAAGCTCTAGCTATTAGAACCATCTGAAGTTCTCCCCCACTCATCACAGAACACGACTTATCTTTAAGATTCTCTATAGCTAAACTTTTCATAATATTATTTGCCTTCTTATATTCTCTTGCGCTTGGTTTTGCAAATGGTCCAATTTTACTAGAAAGCCCTAACACTACCATGTCAATTCCAGAATATTCAAAAGAAAATGACCTTTTTTGTGGAACATAGGATATGTTAGACCATAAGTCTCTTCTGTTAAAACTTGAAATATCTTTTCCATCCATAAAACTATTTCCTAGTTTCCATTTTTCAAAATCACATATACATCTTATAAGGCTAGTCTTACCAACTCCATTGGGTCCTAAAATAGATAAAACCTGACCTTGATCCAGACAAAAAGATAAATTCTTAAATAATACATGATTTTTATCATAATAAAATCCTGCATCTTTTATTTCTAATTTAATTGAAACCACCCCCAGTTTTTCTAATTAGACTTATAAAAATTGGAGCTCCTATTATTGCTGTAAGAACTGATATTGGTAGTTCTATTACAGAAACTGTTCTTGATAAAGCTTCTATTAATACCATAAGACTTGATCCTAAAGATATGCTAAAAGGTAGGGTATGAGTGTTGTTGGCTCCTACCATCATCCTTGCCATGTGAGGAATTATCAAGCCAATCCATCCGACTTGACCACACATTGATATAGATGAAGCTGTGATAAGTGTTGATGCAAATATAAAAATAAGTCTGGTTTTTTTGACATTAACCCCGAGACTTTTTGCTTCATCTTCTGATAGGCTCATAATATTTAGCCTAAATATCAAGAGTCTTATTATGATGATTCCCAAAATTATTAGGGGTGCTGAAAGCATCAAATTTTTATAAGATGATCTTGCAAAAGAGCCCATAAGCCAATAACTGATGGCTGGCAACTTATCTGTCGGGTCTGCTGTATATTTTA